>DASVEU010000264.1:0-5818 GCA_036380395.1 Gaiellaceae bacterium | reverse complement strand
CTGCACCTGACCACGCCGAACATCCCAGGCCTCGAGGGCCGCGCTTTCGGCCGCGAGTTGGCCGAGCTGCTCGGGGGCGTGGTCACGCTCGAGAACGATGTCAATCTCGCAGCGGTCGGCGAGCGTTGGGCCGGCGTCGCGCGCGGCGTCGACGACTTCGCCTTCCTCTCGGTCGGCACCGGTATGGGCATGGGGCTCGTGCTTGGCGGGGAGCTGCACCGCGGCAATCATGGCGCGGCCGGCGAAGTGGACTGGGCGCTTGCCGGCCTGGCGGAGGATGCCGACCCCTCGGCGCTAGGGGTCGCAACCCTGGCCGGCCGGATCGCGCCCCCCGGCTCGGCCGGAACGGCAGTCGCTCCTCCTTACGACGCCAGGACGATCTTCGCAGCAGCACGGCGCGGCGACTTGCTCGCACGCAGGGTCGTCGAGGAGGTCGCTCGACGCATCGCCGCCCACATCGCTCCCATCGCTGCGGTCGCGGATCCTGCGCTCGTCGTCCTCGGCGGCGGCCTCGGCACGAACGGCGACCTCTTGCTCACACCGGTGCGGCGGCTGCTGGCAGAGTGGATCCCTTACCCGCCGCGGGTCGAGATCTCGAGCCTCGGCGAAGCCGCCGTGCTCATGGGCGCCCTGGCCGTGGGGCTGCGCTCTGCGCTCGACAACGTCTTCGTGAATCGCCCGCAGTCCGCGCGAGCCTGACGGTGGTCAGGCGATGAGCGACTGGCGAAGCGCCAGTGCGACAGCCTGTGTCCGCGTGTCCGCCTCCAGCCTGCGCATTGCTTTCTGGACGTGCGTGCGCACGGTTTCCGGCGAGAGAAACAGCCGCTTGCCGATCTCCTCGTTCGTCAGACCGTCCGCCAGGAGCCTCAGCACCTCGCGCTCCCGTTTCGTGAGCTGGGGAATACGTTCCGCTTCCGCGCTTGCGAGCACTCCCGCCAGGACCGGATCGACATAGACGGCTCCGCCCGCGACCATGTCGACCGCTCGGGTCAGATCCTGCATCGGCGCCTCCTTCAGCACGAAGCCCCGAACGCCCGAGTCGAGCGCCTCGGTCAGGAGCGCCCGATCTCCGTACGCGGTGTAGAGGATGACGGAGGTCTCAGGGGCCGTGCGAGAAACTCGCGCCGCGATCTCGATCCCGGTCAGCCGCGGCATCCTGACGTCGACGACTGCGACGGTCGGTTGCGTGGCCTCGATCTTGGCAGCCGCCTCCTCTCCGTTTGACGCCCGCCCCACGACATCGACACCAACGTCGATCAAGACGTCGCAGACAGCACGGAGCACCGCTGGATGATCGTCGGCGACAACCGCGCGAACCGGGTCGCTGCTGGTTGGCTCGTGCACTCAGAGGAGGATACGCAGAGCGGTCCCCGGAGGCCGTCGACTCGCTAAAGAGCGTGATCGCCGATCGACATCACGTCCGCGATCGGCCCGGGGCGGCCGAGGTAGAACCCTTGCCCGTAACGGACACCGAGCGCACGCAACGTCTCGAGCTCCTGCCGATTCTCGATGCCCTCGGCTATGACGGTGGCGCCGAGCTCTGCCGCGAAGGAGATCAAGCCCGCCGCGAGGGCGCGGCGAGCTGGATCCATGTAGACGTTCCGCGTCAGGGCGTTGTCGATCTTGATGATGTCGGGAGCGAGCTGAAGGATGTGGCGCAGGCTGGCGAACCCGGAGCCGGCGTCGTCGACCGCAAGTCGGATCCCGCGGCCGCGCATCCACTCCATGGCCGCATTCAGCGCTTCGTAATCGTGTACCGGCGCGTGCTCGGTGATCTCGAGAACGAGACGACCCGCGGGCGCGGTTGCGAGCAGCTCGGTGAGGCCATCCGAGGCGAGCGAGTCGGGCGTCGCGTTGATGGAGAGATAGAGGCCCGCAGGCACCTCGGGGAACACTGCCAACGCCGCGGCCACCGCGGCCAGCTCCAACTCGCCCTTCAATCCGACCACCGCGGCCTCTGCGAACCAGCTCTGGATCGGCCGCTCAGGGATGGAGGGAAAACGAGCGAGAGCCTCGACGCCGACGACAAGGTCCGCGTCGAGATCGACGATCGGCTGGAAGACCATCGTCAGCCCGTCGCCGTCGAGCACCTCACGGATCCGCGCGGCCTGCGCGCGCAGGAGCTCTTCCTCGTCTCCTTCCACCTGCAGCCTGCCGGTGAGCTCCTCGAGGATGTCGCCCATCACCTCGGCGGAGAGAACAACTTCGCCGCGGACGACGTCGTGGATCAGCTTGACGATCTCTGCGGCACGAGTGCCCTTGACCAGGTATCCGACCGCACCGGCCCTCAGCATCGCGAGCACACTGGCCCGGTCCTCGTAGGCCGAGAGGGCGACCACCCTCGTCTGGACCGAGGACACCCTGATCTCACGGGCCGCACGCGGCCCGCCGCCGCCCGGCATCTTCACGTCCAGGAGCGCAACGTCCGGCCGTTCGCGGACAGCAATCTCGATCGCCTCTTCGGCGTCCTTGGCGGTGCCCACCAGCTCGAGCGTGGCCTCAGCCGAGACGAGTTCCGCGAGGACCGCACGAACAGCCGGCTCGTCGTCCGCCACCAGCACGCGGATTCGATCCATGAGCACTCCTCTCGGCCTTGCTCAAAAAAGAGATCACCGCGGTCGCGCAGCGTTGCGATGCTACCGACCGCCGGCAGGCGTCACCCTCGAAAAGGGTGACGGGGAGTCCCCAGATCAGCGTAGGCCCTACTCGCGGTATCGGCGATTGGCCGGGAGCTTGCCAAGACCGAGAACACAGAGATGGACTCACAGCGAATCAGCTGCGTGGTCGCCGATGACCACCCCGCGCTCCTCGCAGCCGTCTCGGACTTCCTCGAGGAACACGGCTACGACGTCGTCGCCGCGTGTGCCAACGGCCGCGACGTTCTAGCGGCTGTCAGGGCGTTGACGCCCGAAATCGCCGTCCTCGACTACCGCATGCCCGGTGGGCCCGGCGCCGATTTGATCAAAGACATTCTCGTAGCTTCCCCGAACACGCGCATCGTGGTGTACACCGGCGACGGGACGACCGAGCTGGCGGCAGAGGTTCTCGGCGCCGGAGCACGCGCGATCCTGCTGAAGCAGGCACCTCTCGACGATCTGCTGCGTGCCCTTCGAGCGGCCGCCGGTGGCGTACGTTACGTCGATCCCCTTCTGGCCCCGGACTCGCGCTCCGCAAGCGTCACCCTGACCAAGCGGGAACGGCAAGTCCTAGAGCTGGTCGCCGAAGGCCTGGGCCAGCAAGAGATCGGGCGCAGGCTGTCGATCGGCACGGAGACGGTTCGAGCGCACCTCCAGAAGGTGCGCAAGCGACTCTCGGCAACGACAAGTACTCAGGCCGTGGCGATTGCCCTGCGGCTGGGTCTACTCGAGTAGATTTCCCGACCCAAGGAAGGTTGCCGCATGACCCACAGAGAATCACCCCTCGTACTCGTGGCAGACGACGAG
This sequence comes from Gaiellaceae bacterium, assembly GCA_036380395.1. GTDB lineage: Bacteria > Actinomycetota > Thermoleophilia > Gaiellales > Gaiellaceae > 3-1-20CM-4-69-9. The sequence goes on along the minus strand of DASVEU010000264.1, from coordinate 2,375 downwards.
GAGGACATTCGTGCTCTCGTGGCGTTCCGCCTCAAGCGCGCCGGCTACGACGTCATCACTGCGGCCGACGGGGAAGAAGCGCTCCTGCTCGCGACCACGCGCCTGCCTGATCTCGCTGTGCTCGACATGATGATGCCGAAGGCGACCGGGCTCGAGGTCACGCACAGCATGCGGGAGCAGGCGGCGACCAAGGACATTCCGGTCATCCTCCTCACTGCACGCGCGCAGGAAGTCGACGTACAACGTGGTTTCGAGGCCGGCGCCGATGACTACGTCAAGAAACCCTTCAGTCCCCAGGACCTCCAGGCGCGCGTTCACGCGCTGCTCGAACGCTCCGCTGCGAGCTAGAGGCGGACGGGCCGGTAGCGGTAACCGAAGCCGCGCACAGTCTCGATCGGAGACTCCGTTCCGACATTCGCCCCGAGCTTCTTGCGCAGGTAGCCCACGTACAGCTTGACCTGGTCCTCAGAGACACCGTAGGGATCGCCCCACGCGAGCTCGAGCAGCTGCTCTCGGCTGAGGACCTGGTTCGGATGCTGGACGAAGGCGCTCAGCAACCTGAACTCGAGTGGTGTCAGCCGAAGGTCGACGCCGTCCGATCGAGCGGACCGCTGCGCGAACTCGACCGTGATGGCATCGTCGGCATAGACGGTCGGCAACTCCTCCTGAGCGTTTCGCTTCCGGCGGAGAAGCGCCTCCACTCGGGCTAGCAGCTCCTGGCGGCCGAACGGCTTCGTCATGTAGTCGTCCGCTCCCGCCTTCAGGCCTCGCACCTTTTCGAGCTCGTCGGAACGCGCGGTGAGCATGAGCACCGGCACGTCGGTGAGCTCACGGATCCGTTCGAGTGTGGCCCAGCCGTCGAGACCGGGCATCGTCACGTCGAGGAGCACCAGGTCGGGACGGTCGGAGAAAACCGAACGCAAGCCGTCGCGCCCGTCCGAGGCCTCGTTCACCTCGTAGCCGGCACGGTCCAGCAGCCCGGCCACGAGAGCACGAACGTCACCGTCGTCGTCGATGACGAGAACGCGCGCGCGTGTCATTCGAGCCTCATACGCAAGCAGCCCTGGAAAACATCCGCCGGTCTACGAGAACGTGCCCATGGCCCTTTTCCTGATCATCGAACCGCACGAAGAAATTCGGCCCTTGTACGCGGCAGTCATCCGCGGCCTGGGCCACGAGGCGGTCGTCTTCGAAAGCGGCGCCATCGCCAAGCCGGACGCGCTTCTGGTCGAGCCGGCCTACCCCGAGTCGTTCGAGGCGGCCCGGCGGCTGCGGCTCGCTCACCCGGACCTCCCGATCGTGTGCGCCAGCATCCACGAGCCCATCCGGGAGGAGGTTCAGGTTCTGCGGCCGAGCACGTATCTGCTCAAGCCGTTCAGCCTCGTCGAGCTCAGGGACGCATTGCGGTTGGCTCTCTCGCCACGTGAGCTCTTGCCTGACTGAGCGAACGGGTTGCACGGGGCGGATGGAGTTGCCGCCCCGCGCGCAGGGTCGACGGCTGGCGAGTTCAAGGTTCATCACAGTTCGACCTTTCACAGGGAACATCGGAGCACGCCTCGCCGGCCGCCATCCCCGAAGCTGGTCGAGCAGATCACCCTTCTGCCGCCGGATCAGGTTCGGTTCTTCGTGTCTATTCCGGACGAGCTTTCTTGTTCCCAGAGCTTGCGCGCGAGTGAGCGCGCCTCGTCCACGGCCTCGAATTGACCCTCGAGCGCGGCGATGATCCCTCCTCGCATGATGATCTGGATCTGGTGCGCGAAACTGCCAGGGTCGCCGATGCCGGCCTCTCGTGCGAAGCGCGCCACGAGCGCATGGACGTGCTCGAGCGCGGCGACGGAACTGGCGCGAATTACTTCGGAGCGGCCGTGTATCTCGAGCAGTGAGTTGATGAACAAACACCCCTCGTAGCTGTCGTCTCGCAACCACTCGTAGAAGACCTCGAAGAGGACGGGTACCCGCTCCTGAGGTGAAGTCGCGCGGTGCTCGACTTCGCGCTCGATCCAACCGGACGTCCAGAGATCCTCGTGACGTTCGAGGACGGCAACTACCAGGTCGTCCTTCGAGCGGAAATGCCGATAGAGGGTGGTCTTTGCGACCCCTGCCTCGGCGACGATACGGTCGACGCCGACGGCGCTGACCCCGTCGCGGTAGAAGAGCTCGTAGGCGGTACGCACGATCCGCTCACGAGCCTCCGCCGCCGGCGGGTCGAGCGTCGGCCGGCCTGTCGTCCCGGTGCTCTCGACCTGGGACGGCACCGAGTCTTCGCTCACAGGGCTCTCACGGTAGGCAGCATGCTAACCTGCTTGCGCTACAGACCTGTCTGTAGCTCCAATTGATCAGGATTCGCCATTGCGAGATCAAGACGACAGGTGTAT
>DASVEU010000263.1:0-14413 GCA_036380395.1 Gaiellaceae bacterium | reverse complement strand
TCGGCCAGGGCGCGAAGCCTGGCGGGGGCGGAATGCTGTTGGGCCACAAGATCTCCGACCGCGTCGCGGCCATGCGCTCTCTGCCGCAGGGGATCGACCAGCGCAGCGCGTCCCGCCATCCGGACTGGACGGGACCGGACGACCTCGAGATCAAGATCCACGAGCTGCGCGAGATCACGGACTGGGAGAAGCCGATCTTCGTCAAGATCGGAGCGACGCGCACTCACTACGACGTGCAGCTGGCGGTCAAGGCAGGGGCCGACGTCATCGTCGTGGACGGCATGCAAGGCGGAACGGCCGCGACGCAGGACGTCTTCATCGAGCACGTCGGCATACCCACGCTCCCGGCAACGCGCCTTGCCGTGCACGCCCTCCAGGAGCTCGACATGCACCGGAAGGTGCAGCTGATCATCTCCGGCGGCATCCGCACCGGCGCCGACGTCGCGAAGGCGCTCGCGCTCGGCGCCGACGCGGTCTCGATCGGGACGGCCGCCTTGATCTCGCTCGGCGACAACAGCCCCGAGTACGAGGAGGAGTACCGCAAGCTCGGCAGCGCTGCCGGCTTCTACGATGACTGGCAGGCGGGCCGCGACCCAGCAGGGATCTCGACGCAGGACGACGAGCTCTCGGCCCGTCTCGATCCTGTGCTCGGCGGTCGCCGGATCGCGAACTACTTGCGCGTCCTCACCCTCGAGGCGCAGACGCTCGCGCGCGCGTGTGGCAAGTCGCATGTTCACAACCTCGAGCCGGAGGATCTCGTCGCGCTGACGGTCGAGGCCGCGGCGATGGCGCGCGTGCCGCTCGCCGGCACCGACTGGATTCCGGGACGCCACTCGGCGTAGCGCGAGCGATGTCGTTCCTGCTTCCCTGCCCCAACTGCGGCCCGCGCGACGTGAACGAGTTTGCCTACGCGGGCGAGGTGACGCACCGGCCGCGCACGACGCCTTCGCAGCAGGAGCTCTCGGCGTACGTCTACTTTCGCCGCAACGTCGCCGGCGTCCAGCGCGAATGGTGGTACCACCGCTTCGGCTGTGAGCTCTGGTTCCTCGCCGACCGCGACACGCGCACGAACGAGGTGCTGCACACGGAATTGCCGCAGGCCTCGGCCGAGACGCCGGCCGCACGGTGAGGCTTCCGCAACAGCCGAACGAGCGCATCGACCGCGCGCGACCAATCCGGTTCTTCTTCGGAGGCCGTCCGGTCGAGGGGTTCGAGGGCGACACGATCGGCTCTGCGCTGTTCGCCTCCGGGCGACGCGTGTTCTCTCGCAGCTTCAAGTACCACCGCCGCCGCGGGTTGCTCTGCTGTTCCGGCGCGTGCCCGAACTGCATGATGCAGGTGGACGGCGATCCGAACGTGCGCGTCTGTGTGGAACCGGTGCGCGAGGGCGCGCAAGTGCATGCTCAGAACGTCCTGGGCTCACTCGAGCGCGACCTGCTTGCCGCCGTCGACCACTTCGGGGGCCCGTTTACTCCGGTCGGCTTCTACTACCGCACGATGATCCGCCCGCGTGGCATGTGGCCGGTGTACGAGAAGTTCCTCAGGAATATCGCCGGCCTGGGGCGGCTGGACAAACACGCGGGCCGGTCGCGCCGGTTCGACACCGAGCATCGCCGTGCGGAGGTGCTCGTGATCGGCGGCGGCCGCGCGGGCCGTGAGGCGGCCCGCTCCGCCGCGGCCGAGGGTCGGCAGGTGGTGCTCGTCGACGAGCGCGGGGTCCCCGGTGCGAACGGTGACTTCGAGGTGCTCGCCCCGGCGCGGGCGATCGGGATCTACGAGGGCGGTCTCGTCCCCGTCGACGCCGGCAGTGTCCTCTACCGTTTCCGCGCAGAGCGGATCGTCGTGGCAACGGGAGCGCTCGAGCAGCCGCTGGTGTTTCCCGGCAACGATCTCGTCGGCGTCTACCTGCCGGAGGCCGCGCGGAGACTCGTCGACGAGTGGTCGCTGAAGCCGGGCGAACGGGCCGTGATCGTGTCCGCCGACGACCGCGGGCTTGCGGTCGCGGACCAGCTACAGCGAGCCGGCACGAGCGTCGTCGAGTCCATCGACCTGCGCTCGGCTCCGCCGCGCCAACTCGCTGCACGCGGGCGCCGCGGCCGGCTGACCAGCGTCGTCGTCGACGGCCGCGAGGTCCAGTGCGACATGCTCGTCGCGTCGGGCGGACGCCAGCCGGCGTACTCGCTCCTCGCTCAGGCCGGCGCCCGGATCGAGTACAACGCCGGTCGGGGGATCTTCGTGCCCTCCGACTTGCCGGCGAACGTGGAAGCGGTCGGATCGGTCGCCGGAGAATTGGCGCCAGCGGCGGTGCCGGCCGCGAGTTTCAACGGCGCCGACGAAGCGGGCCGCTGCTTCGTCTGCGTCTGTGAGGACGTCACCGAGAAGGACATGAAGCGCGCAATCGCCGAAGGCTTCGACTCGATCGAGCTCGCCAAGCGCTACACGACCGTGACGATGGGCCCTTGCCAGGGACGGCTCTGCCACGTGCCGGCGATCCGGCTGTTCGCTCGCGAGCAAGAGACGGACGAGGCCACCATCGGGACGACTACGGCACGCCCACCCTGGGCGCCGGTCTCGCTGGGCCTGCTTGCGGGCCGCGGTCATGAGCCCACCAAGCGGACGTCGATCCATCATCGGCACGAGGAGGCCGGCGCGACGATGATGTGGACGGGCCTCTGGCGCCGCGCCCATTCGTACGAGCATGCCGGGAACGAGGCGCTGAACGTGCACCGGGCACTGGGAGTCATCGACGTGTCGACGCTCGGCAAGCTCCTCGTCCAGGGCCCGGATGCTGCACGGTTCCTCGAGTTGCTCTACCCCAACCGCTTCGGCGACATGAAGGTGGGGCGGATCCGCTACGGCGTCCTCGGTACGGACGCGGGCCGCATCATGGACGACGGCACCATCGCGCGTCTCGGCGACGAGCAGTACTACGTCACGACCACCTCCACCGGCGCCGACACGGTGATCGAGTGGTTCGAGTGGTGGAACGCGATCTGGCGGCTGGACGTCGAGACCGTCAACCTCACCGGCTCTCTCGCCGCCGTGAACGTCGCCGGGCCGCGTTCGAGGCAACTGCTCGGCCGGCTCGCCGACGTCGACACATCCAACGACGGCATCTCGTACCTCGACGCAAAGGAAACGCTTGTCGCAGGCGTGCCGTGTCTGATCCTACGCATCGGATTCGTCGGTGAGCTCGGCTACGAGCTTCATTTCGCCAGCCCGTACGGCGAATACATGTGGGACACCCTGCTCGAGTACGGCGCCGACCTCGGGATCCGTCCGTTCGGGCTCGAGCCCCAGCGCATCCTGCGGCTCGAGAAGATGCACATCCTCATCGGCCAGGACACGGATTCCGAGTCGAACGTGCTCGAGGCCGGCATGCCGTGGATCGCGAAGCTCGACAAGGACGACTTCGTCGGCAAGTGGGCACTCGAGCACGTGCAGGAGCGCGGCTTCCGCGAGCAGTTGGTCGGCTTCGAGATGACCGACGGCGTCGTGCCGGCCGAGGGTGGACAGATCGTGCTCGGGGGCCGGTCCGCCGGGCGCGTCACCAGCGCCCGCTTGAGCCCGCAGCTGGGACGCGCAATCGGGATGGCCTGGGTTCGCCCGGAATTGGCGCAGGAAGACACCGAGATCGAGATCAGGGTCAACGGCGGGGTAGCGAGCGCGCGCGTCCGACTCAAGCCGTTCTTCGACCCTGAGGGGGCGCAGCTCCGGTCGTGACCGAGCTCGCCTTCCTCTCTCCCGACCGAGCGCGGACCGAGGATCTCTTCGCGCCTCGCTTCGCCTCACCGCTCGCGCGCGTGCTGGCCGGGACGACGGCCGTCCGTGACCTGTCGCAGCTCGGCAAGATCGAGGTTCGGGCTGACGTCGACGCGATCGACGTCGACGCCGAGGTCGTTCGAATCACGTCGCGGCGCGCGCTCGTCCTCTGTCCGTACGAGCAGTGCGCCGAGCTGCGGGCCCGGCTTCCGGGCATGGTGATCGACATGACCGGCGCTCTCGGCGGTCTCGAGCTCGAGGGTGAGCGCGCGATGCGGCGCCTCACCGACCTCGATCTCGAGGCCTTGCCTGCGGCCGGGAAGGTCGCAGAGGTGTCGGCGCTCGTGCTCCGCGACGGGGAGCGCTTCCGCATCTTCTTCCCACAGGAGTTCGCGCACTACGTCGGAGAGGTCGTGCTCGACGTGCTCGAGGGAATCGAATGAGAGACATCTTCCGGGTGGAACGCATGTGGCGTCCCCGCAGAGAGTTGAAGGAGAGCTATGACGTCGTGATCATCGGCGCCGGCTCGCACGGGCTCGCGACCGCCTACTACCTCGCGAAGAACCACGGCATCACCGACGTCGCGATCCTCGAGCAGAGCTACATCGGCTCCGGCGCCGCCGGGCGCAACACGACGATCATCCGAGCGAACTACCGCACTCCCGAGGGCGCTGCGTTCTACCGCCGCAGCGTCGAGCTCTACGAAGGGCTCGGCGCAGAGCTGGACTTCAACCTCCTGTTCTCACAACAGGGGCACCTGACGCTCGCGCACTCCGACCGCGCCATGATCACGATGGCCGAGCGGGCGGAGGTGAACCAGCTGCTCGGCATCGACAGCCGCCTCGTCGATGCGGAAGAGGTCGGGCGCCTCTGTCCGGAGCTCAACCTGTCGAGCGACGTGACCTGGCCGATCATGGGCGCGCTCTACCACGCGCCCGGCGGAATCATCCGCCACGACGCGGTCGTCTGGGGGCTCGCTCGTGCGGCCGACCGGCGCGGTGTCGAGATCCACCCATACACCAAGGTGACCGGCATCGAGCGGTCGAACGGCCGCGTCACCGGCGTGCGGACAAACCGGGGCGACGTCGAGGCCGGGACCGTGATCAATGCCACCGCGGGCTGGTCGACGCTCGTCGCCGACCTCGCCGGCGTGCCGCTGCCGATCACGACGCACATCCTGCAGGCTTTCGTGACCGAGCCGCTGAAGCCGTTCCTCGACGTGATCATCGTCTCGTCGCAGATGCACGTGTACATCTCCCAGACGGACCGCGGCGAGTTCCTGATCGGCGCCGAGATCGAGCCGTACACGACGTACCTCGGCACGAGCACGTTCCCGTTCCTCGAGTACTCGGCGCGCCACACACTCGAGCTGTTCCCACAGCTCGAGAGCGCGAAGATCCTGCGCCAGTGGACCGGGTTGTGCGACCTCAGTCCCGACTACAGTCCGATCCTCGGTGTGACCGAAGTGGACGGATTCCTGATCTCGTGCGGGTGGGGGACCTACGGGTTCAAGGCGGCGCCGATCGTCGGCACCACGCTTGCCGAGCTCGTTGCAACGGGGCGGACGCCGCAGCTCATCGCCCCGTTCGCACTCGAGCGCTTCCGCACCGACACCCTTGTCTCCGAGCTCGCCGCGGCGGCGGTCTCCCACTAGATGCTCTCCAGCCTCGAGATCGCGCAGCAGGCGACGCTCCGGCCGATCGCCGAGATCGCTGCGGACGCCGGCCTCGAGCCGGACGAGATCGAGTTCTACGGGTCCTACAAGGCGAAGGTCAACCTGTCGGCCCTCGACAAGCGCGCGTCCGTTGCGGACGGCAAGCTCGTCTGCGTCACGGCGATCACGCCGACGAGAGCGGGCGAGGGAAAGACCACGACCTCCGTCTCGCTCACGCAGGGGCTAGGCGCAGTCGGCGCGAAGCCGGTTCTGTGTCTGCGCGAACCGTCGCTCGGGCCGGTCTTCGGGATCAAGGGCGGTGCAGCCGGCGGCGGCCACACGCAGGTCGTCCCCATGGAGGACCTCAACCTCCACTTCACGGGCGACATGCATGCGATCGGCGTGGCAAACAACCTGCTGGCGACCATCCTCGAGGCGCACATCCTGCACGGGAACCAGGCCGGCGTCGACCCGCTGAGCGTTACCTGGCGGCGCTGTATGGACATGAACGACAGGGCCCTTCGTGACATCGTCGTCGGGCTCGGGGGCAAAGCCAACGGCTACGTCCGCCAGACCGGGTTCGACATCACCGCGGCCTCAGAGGTGATGGGGATCGTCGCCGTCTCGCGCGACCTGGCCGACCTGCGTGCACGGCTGGGCGCGATCACGGTTGCGCAGAGCTACGAGGGCGAGCCCGTGACGGCGGAGCAGTTGCGGGCCGCAGGTGCGATGACAGTGCTGTTGAAGGACGCGCTCAAGCCGAACCTCGTCCAGACACTCGAGGGGCAGCCGGCGTTCATCCATTGCGGACCGTTCGCGAACATCGCGCACGGCAACAACTCGCTCGTCGCCGACCGCGTCGCTCTCAAGCTCGGCGACTACGTCGTCACGGAGAGTGGCTTCGGTTCGGACATGGGCATGGAGAAGTTCCTCAACATCGTCTGCCGGGCCGGCGGCCTCAGTCCGAGTGCGATCGTTCTCGTCGCGACGGCGCGCGCGCTCAAGCATCACGGCGGCGATCCGGACGGAGGGCTCGACGCGATCGAGCGCGGGGCCGCGAACCTCGCGCGGCACCTCGGCATCATCGCCGGCTTTGGGCTGAAGGCCGTGGTCGCCGTGAACCGCTTCCCGGGCGATACCGACGAGGAGGTCGAGCTCGTGCGCCGACTTGCCGTCGAGCACGGCGCCCACGCCGCCGAGGCGAACGAGGGCTTCGAGCGCGGCGGCGCGGGCGCGACGGCGCTCGCGGAGGCTGTGATCGACGCAGCTGCGCACCCGAACTCGTTCGAGCACACGTATCCGCTGGACGCGCCCATCGCAGACAAGGTCCAGGCGATCGCTAGGCGCGTCTACGGCGCCGACAACGTCCACTTCCTCCCGGTCGCCGAGCAGAAGATCGCGCGCTTCGCGGAGCAAGGGCTAGGCGAACTGCCGATCTGCATGGCGAAGACACATCTCTCGCTCTCCGACGATCCGACGCTGCTGAACGCACCGACCGGATTCACGGTGCACGTCCGCGACGTGCGCGCTTATACGGGCGCCGGGTGGCTCGTGCCGCTCTGCGGCGAGATCATGACGATGCCGGGGCTCGGGAGAAAGGCCGCCGCCTTCGACGTCGACATCGACGAGCACGGGCGCACTGTCGGCCTTTTCTAGACCAGGAGCGATTGGGCCAAGGTAATCGCCTCAGCGCGACCCAGCGCAGGGCCGATCGACAGCTCGCGCGCGTACGCGCGTCCTCGCCGAGAGCATCGATGAGGGGCCGGGCCAGTACTGCCTCGAGCTCGAGCCGACGGGGGCTTCGCACGACACGATCATCCGCCGGGTGGGCTCTCGCGTCCAGTCGCGCCCGGGTCTGGATAGAGGATCGCCGCCTGCGCGAGCGTTCGGCAATGACGCCTGAGCGGGGCGAGTTTGACGCGCCGCATCGGAGTAATGTCGAGGCGTCTAGCGAGGAGGTTGGTGTGGCGACAGCAAGGTTCGTCCAGACGGGGATCACACCCGACGAGTACGACCAGATGCGCGAGAAGCTCGGTGTCGGCGACAGCCCACCGGCTGGGGGCGTGTTTCACGCGGCCGCGGTCGGCGAAGACGGAAAGATTCGAGTCTTTGAGGTATGGGACTCGCGTGAACAGGCTGAGGCGTGGGGCGAGAAGGTGATGGCGGTCCGCACGGAGGCGGGCTTCGGAGATGGGCCACCCTCGATCGAATACCTCGATGTCCACAAGGTGGTTCAGCGCTAGTCAGTTCGGGACAAAAGCGGCGCGAGCGACTCAGGTCGCTCGCGCCGGGCCTATCGTCTGCGTCAGCGTTCCGGAGTGATCGTCGGCTGCGCCAGTGTTCGGGATTACATGAGGGGTCGTCGCTCTTGTGGGGGCGGTATTGGCGTGGTTAGCTCGTGCAGTGAGTGAGCAACGGGTTCTCGGCGAGGGTCTCAGCACCGTTCTATTGCTGCACGCTGGGATCGCGGACAGTGGTATGTGGCGGCCGCAGATCGAAGCCTTGCAGGCGGCTGGTTTTCGCGTTCTTGCGCCCGACCTGCGCGGGTTCGGACAGCGCGCGTTGGAACCGGCGCCGTTCTCATATGTCCGAGACGTAGAGGTACTGCTGGACGGCCCCACCACTGTTGTCGGCAACTCGCTCGGCGGTCGCGTTGCGCTCGAGTTAGCGCTCTACCGTCCAGAACTCGTGGAACGGCTTGTCGTCATTGCGCCTGGCCTGCCCGGTTGGGAGTGGTCTCCCGAGACTCGTGCGGGTTGGACGGACGAGGAGACAGCCTACGACTCGGGTGATCTCGACGGCGCGGCCGAAGCGAGCCTGCGGATGTGGGTCGATGGCCCTCAACGCGCGCCGGAGGAGATCGATCCGGCGATCCGGTCGGCGGTGGCTGAGATGGTGCTGCGCTCCTACGAGATGCAGGCACACGGATGGGAGGAGGGCGCACAAGAAGAGGACGTCCTCGATCCGCCCGTCAATCTTCGGCTCCACGAGATCCGCTGCCCGACGCTCGTGATCGTCGGCGAAAACGACGTCGCCGACATGCGCTCGATCGCCGCCCACGTCGCTAACTCGGTCGACAGTGCTCGACTGGTCGAGGTTGCGGGCGCGGCCCACTTGCCGAGCCTCGAAAAACCCGACGAGGTCAACGCACTCCTGTTCGCGTTCCTCATCGACCGCTAGAGGACACCCGCATGCGCGAACGCCCTGTCGCCTGAGCCGAGCCCCCGCGATTGGGACCGGCGCCGGCTCAGGAAGGCGTGTGAGCCCTCAGGCTCTCAGGGCCGTGTCGTGACGCCCCAATCGGTCGCCTTCGCGATCACGACGCCGAGGATGATGCAGAGGATGCAGACGACGATGAACACCTGCTCGAACCTGACCGAGTGGCGTTGCATCGGCGCGAACACGATCTGCTGCGTGCGTTTGACTCGGTCCGCCATCTCGTCTACCTCCTCGTCCTACTCTGCCGGTCCGCCGAGCCCGGGCTGGGGAACGTCAGCGCGGACCTCGGGGCTGAGCTGCACCTGCCCTGCCCGCCCCGCAACCAGCAGGTGGGCTGCTTGTCGCTTCAGCTTGCCGTCCTCCAGGATCACCCAGTAGACGAGGAAGCCGAGCATGACGACGAAGCCGATCGCAGTGAGCGCGAGGTAGCCGTTGCTCACGCCGTCGAACAGCGTCCCGGGCTTCGAGCCCGGGCCGAAGGTGAAGAAGTCGGCACACTTCTCGAACGGCTTGTAAACGCCGTCGGCAGGCGGAACCCCATGCTGGATGCAAGAAGGATCAGTACCCCAGCCGAGTGCCACTTCGCTCCCTCCCTAGTTCTCTCTGGCCCGACGCATACGCCGGTCCTTGCGATATGCCCAGCCGCCGAGACTCCCGACGACGGCGATCATGAGCAGGATGCTGAAGACGAGCTCCACCACGGGTCAGCCTCGCACCGAGGGTTCGCGCGCGCGTCCGTTTCCGTTCTGGATCACGTTGGCGTAGTCCTCGAGCAGGATCGGAGCCGACGGGACCTGCGTGCCGTCCGGCTCGATGATCACCTCCGCCGGTCGCTCGAACTCGGGATAGAAATCGGCGTTGAACTCGGCCATGTCGAGGCCTTCCAGCTCGACCTCAGGCGGCACGCGGAGCAGGTTGAACTTCTTGAGGATCCATGACGGTATGTAACCGCCGAAGAAGCCGAGCGGCAAGAAGATCATCATTCCGTAGAGCTGTCCGGTCAGCGACGAATCGATGTTGTTCAGGCCGGTCGGATAGCCGGCCGCGAAGAGGCCGACGGCCAGCGGGCTCCAGAAGCCGCAGACTCCATGGACGGCGACCGCGCCCACCGCGTCGTCGATGCGCAGCTTCTTCTCGATGAAGTTGCCGGCATAGACGGCCAAGGCGCCGCCGAAGATCGCGATCAGATAGACGAGCGAGGGCGCGTAGACGTCCGCTCCGGCCGAGACGGAGATGACGCCGGCAAGGCCGCCCGACAGCGTCCAGAACGGATCGCCCCGACTGGCGAAGTAGCCGCCTGTAAACCCGCCTGCGAACCCGATCGTGATCGCGTACGTGATCGCCGAGAGCGTGGTCGGGTTGAGGTAGATCGATCCCCAGCCGGGCAGCGAGGTCGACTGGATGACGAGGCACGCCGCGTAGAACGCGTAGAACCCGGTGAAGATGAGCATCAGGCCCATCAACGTCAGATGGAGGTTGTGCGGCCGGAAGGTCCTGGCTAAGCCTTGACGCGTGTACTTGCCGATCCGTGGGCCCAGGTTCAGCAGCACGCCGAGCGTGAACGCTCCGGCGACCCCGTGCACGACCAGGCCGGCGATCGAATCGTGGAAACCCCAGCGCATGTTGAGGAACCCGTAAGCGCTCCAGCCCCACGACGCATCGAGGATCCAGATGAACGATCCGAGGATGCAGGCGAGGATGAGGTACGCCGACAGGCGCACCCGCTCGATCAGCGCGCCCGACACGATCGATGCGGTCGTCCACGAGAACAGCAGGAAGGCTGCCCAGAAAACGCCCGAGATGTGGTCCTGGAGGTTAGGCCCGAAGTTGGCGGCCCACGGATACGTCGTCGAGCAGAAGTTCGCCATCGCAACTTCGCTCGCGTGCACCGAGTGCACGAACTTGCTCGGCGTGAACGGGATGATTCCGGTGTTGAAGCAGCCGTAGACCCACCAGCCGAAGTAGTAGAACGTCGGCGTCACGACCGCGATCGTGAGGATGTTCTTCATCGCGGTCGACATGACGTTCTTGCGTCGACCTGCGCCGGCCTCGTACGACATGAAGCCGACGTGGATCAGCCACATGATCACGACGGTGAAGTAGTAGAACTGCTCGGCCAGGATCTGGCTGTCGAGGGTCAACTTGTCCGACAGCTCTTGGGGCGTCGGCACCTGAGCGACCAAAGCGCCCAGTCCGGCAATCAGCGACGCGACGATGGTGACCTGCCTCTCTCGACGATAAAGCGAGAAACCCTTACGAGCACAGGCGAGCGTAAGAACGGGCGGCCGCGTGCACAACGTAGGGGCCGCACAGCTTTCCCCACTGGTGGGTGTGCAGAGCGAACACTGGCGCTACTCAGGTCGTGCGACGTACTTGCATGACTCGGCCGCTGTTCGCGTCCACCAGCACGAGGGTGATCTTCGAGTAGCCGCCTTCGGCCTTCCGGATCCAGAACGAGACAGCCCAGACGGGCCTGGGAGGAATCCCCTGGCGCAGGAGCCGGATGTTGTAGCCCTGCGGCTTGAAATCGACGTTGGGCCGCGCGGCGGCTATCGCATCCTGCTTGCTGAACTTGGGGTTCGTCCGGCCGAGGACGCGAGTCAACACCAGTCCGAGCGCGAGCAGCGCGACCATGAAGGCGACGCGGCTCCAGGTCACCCGCGCGAGGCGGGCGCTCAGACTAGGCCGGGGAGTGACGGCGGCGATAGAAGGTCCACCCTCTCAGGGCGAGGTAGCCGGCGAAATGGAAGAGAAAGGTGAGCTGCAGCCACCAGGCCGTGTGACGCAAGTCCATCCGCTGTTCTCGTGTCTCGATGAAGGTGAGGTAGAGCGAGATCGCGAACGTGAGCAGAAGAACCCATGGATAGACGCCGAGGAGTAGAAAGATGAGCACGCGCGCGTAGTGTCCGACACGGCGGCGGCAAGCGCAAGGTGGACGAGTCGCCTCGCCCGGGGGAGAATCGCCCCCTCATGACAGTCAAGGACGTCATCCTCACGGTGACACTGATGCTCGGAGCCGGGCTCTGCGCGCGGCTCGTCGCGGACTTGCTCCACCTGCCGCACATGCTCGTGCTGCTGGGGACGGGGATCCTCTTGGGCTCATCGGTTTCCGACGCGATCGACGTGCCGCTCGACTCGATGGGCTCGCAGCTCGTGCTGACGCTCGGCGTTTCCTTCATCCTCTTTCACGGCGGCCTCCAGCTTTCCCTCGGGATCCTGAGGAAGGTCGCCGTCGGGCTCCTGCTGCTCGTCGTGCCCGGCGTCGTGCTGACCGCACTTGTCACCGGCTCGGTCGCCGCGTTGCTGTTCGGCTTGCCTTTGTCCTCCGGTCTCCTGATCGGCGCAGCGCTCTCACCGACCGATCCCGCCATCCTGGTCCCGCTCTTCGAACGGTTACGCGTTCGGCCGAAGGTCTCGCAGACGATCATTGCCGAGTCTGCGCTGAACGATCCGACGGGCGCCGTGCTAGCTCTGGCCTTCGCGGGAGTCGTTCTGAGTGGGCGTGCCTCGCTGACCGCACCGATGGTCGATTTCGTCAAGGACCTCGCGATCTCGACAGCGATGGGCGTCGTCTTCGGCATCGTTCTCTCCGCCGCCGTTTCGAGCCGGCGCGCGGGAATCTGGCGTGAATCGTGCGCGATCGCAGTGCTGGCCGTGGTCGCAGGGAGCTTCTTCTCGATCGACTCGGCAGGCGGAAGCGGCTACCTCGGCGCGTTCCTGGCCGGGCTGATCGTCGGGAACATGGACCGGCTCGGTCTGGCGATGTTCTCTCACCACGAGCACGACATGCGCGTGCTCATCTCGACTGTGGCCGACGTGATGGTGATCTTCGTCTTCATCACGCTCGGCGCGAACCTTCCCTGGACCACGATCGCCGACCACTTCGCTCCTGCTCTGGGAGTCCTCGCCGCGCTGATCCTGCTCGCCCGTCCGCTCGCAGTGCTCGTCTGCCTGCTGCCGGACCGACGCGCCGCGTGGACGCGCCAGGAGCTCTTCTTCCTCGCGTGGACGAGGGAGACCGGTGTCGTGCCCGCAGCAATCGCCGGAATAATCGTCAGCATGCACGTTCCGAATTCGGACCTCGTCGTCACCACGGTCGCTATGGCGATCGTGCTCACGCTCGCGCTGCAGGCCACCACGAAGGGCTGGCTCGCGCGACGCCTGGATCTGCTCGAGCCGGACGCGCGCGTCGCGACGCCTCCAGGGCCTGGGGTCCCGGCGACAGCTCCTACGGCGGCCTCGCCATGACGATCAGGTCGAAGCTCTACGCCGCGATCGTGGTTACGGTGGCCGGCCTCGCTCTCACCGCGGGAGCCGGCATCTGGGGGATGAACCGTCTCAGCGACCGGTTCGACGGCGTCCAGCGCGCCGACGCCGCGCGGGCGCTCGCCCTGCAGTTGAAGTTCGGAGTGGCCGACTTCAACGGCTGGCAGACCGCCTACGGCTACGACAACGGCAAGAGCCGGCCGATCTTCCTGAGCTCGGTCGCCGGCTTCCGGCAAACGCTCGCCCGGGCAAAGCGCGAGCTCAGGCGCCCGATCGAGCGCACGCTGCTCGCGGAGATCAGCGTTGCGTTCGGAGACTTCATGCGCCTCGACGAGGTGGCCTGGGCCGCTCTCCAGGCCGGGCGGACCGCCGAGGTACGCCGGCTCTTCCTGGGTCCCGAGATCGCCAACTTCAGGCGCGCTGCGGCCGGTGCCCAGGGCCTTGCGCAAGTCGAAGAAAAACGCGCAAACGCCGAGGAGCGAAGGTTCCGTGAGGCGCGCAAGGACGCGCTGCGCGCCCTGATCGGGGCGAGCCTCGTGGCCGCGCTCCTCGTCGCGATCCTGCTCGTCACCGCCTTGGACCTTGCCCGGATGGCCGAGCGAGCGCTGGCACAGTCTTCCTCCCCCGCAGAGGTCGAGTAGGTGGAAGTTCTCGTCCTCCAGCACATCGCGTGCGAACCGCCCGGCGCGTACGAAGACGTCTTGAACGAGCGTGGCGCGACGATCCACCGCGTCGAGTTGGACGAGGGCGATCCGCTCCCGGACTGGCGTACCTTCGACGCGATCGTCGCGATGGGCGGGCCGATGGGAGCGCTCGACGACGACGAGCATCCCTGGCTCGTGGACGAGAAGCGGTTGATCGGGGACGCTGTGCGCTCCGGGCTCCCCTTCTGGGGCGTCTGCCTCGGGGTTCAGCTGTTGGCCGCCAGTCTCGGCGCCCGCGTCTACCCGGGGTCGGCGCCCGAGGTCGGCCTGCTACCCGTGATGCTCACAGACGAGGCCCTCGCCGACCCCGTTTTCGCCGGAATGCCCGGTGAGCTGCTGAGTCTCCAGTGGCACGGCGACACCTTCGACCTACCCGACGGGGCGGCGCGCCTGGCGGGGTCGCCGGCGTATCCGAATCAGGCGTTCCGCGTCGGGGCCGCGGCTTACGGCGTCCAGTTTCACCTCGAGGTCTCGCCCGGCCTCGCACGCGAGTGGGCCGATGTGCCCGCGTATGCCGAATCGCTCGAGCGTGTGCTCGGCCCGGGAGCGCTCGAGCGTCTGCTCGCCGAGCTCGAGGCGAACGCCGACGGGGTTCTCTCGGACGGGCGGCGCCTGTTCGAGCGCTGGCTCGATGCCGCGACGCGGGCTTGACATCGCCACGGTTCCGCTCTAGACACCGCCCTACCTCGCCCGAAGAAGGAGTTGGCCATGGCAGTCGTCGAATCAGGTCCGACCGAGGTTCAGCGAGTCCTCGGGAAGGGACCCATTCCCGATCCGTTCCCGACACTCGATCAAGCCCGAAACGATC
>DASVEU010000262.1:0-5581 GCA_036380395.1 Gaiellaceae bacterium | reverse complement strand
GATCTCGCCCAGAGAAACGGCGAGGTAGTGATGTCCATCGCCGACGACGGCGATGGAATCCCGTCCGACGCCGGCGGCACGGGACTCTCAATCGTCCAGGCGCTAGTGCGAGATGAGCTGCAGGGCCGCCTCGACCTCCGTAGCGAAGGAGGAACGAGAGCCGAAGTGGTTTTTCCAGCCTGACGCAGCGAAACACGAAGGCCGGAAGCTAAGACCAGGCGAAGCCGGGCTTAGCTGGAGGTGTACTGATGCGGGCGCGGACGCTTCAGCGCCCGTGCGCGCACGGAAGGGAACAATCGCTAAGCACTAACACCAAAGGAGTGCGCGGGCTTGGCCCGTGCACGTTACGCGCGAAGCGCCGTACCCAAGATCCGAGCGAAAGCGAAGCTTTCGCTCGGGTTAACGAACGCCGCCGTCGCCGCCGGCGGGGCGTGACCACCAGGCGCCGTCACTGCCGGACATTGCGCCCTGGAGCTGGTCGACGTAGCTGGCGAGATCTCGCTCGCGACGGTCGAGGGTCTGCTCGAGGTCTTCGAGCTCGGTGCGCCAGCGCTCGATCCGGTCTTCGCGGAACTGGACGTCAGCCTCGAACTCGGCTTCCCGCTGTTCCAGGTCGCCCTCGAGGCGTTTGAGCTCGGTGACCCGGGCGTCGGCCGCGTAATCGGAAATCGGCTGCAAACGTTGCGGGGCGGAAATCGGGTCCTGCCCGATGGCACTTGCGCCACCGAGGAGAGGCGCCAGGGAGGCAGCCTGCTCCGCCGAGATTTCAATGCGGAGCACGAGAGGGTTGGGGATGCTGAATTCCTGGTCAGACATGAGGAGCCGCACCACCTGAATCGCCCGGGGAGGCGCGCGGCACTATCCCTCGGCTGAGCGGTTTCCGCCAAACTCACCCACCACAGGTGAGGATTCTGGTCGCGGAGGACGAGACGATCATCAGGCTCGACCTCCGGGCCCTGCTGGAGCACGCCGGTTTCGAGGTGTGCGCGGAGGCCCGGGACGGCGAGGAAGCCGTGGCCCTGGCCCGCTCGGAGCGGCCGGATCTGGCCCTTCTGGACGTCAAGATGCCGAGGCTCGACGGGATCGAGGCGGCCCGGCGGATCCTCGACGAGCGGCCGATTCCGATCGTCATGCTGACCGCGTACGGGCAGGACGAGCTCGTCCAGCGCGCCGCCGAGGCGGGTGTGTTCGGCTACCTCGTGAAGCCTTTCCGTGAGCAGGATCTGCTGCCTGCCATCCGCACGGCCCGCGCCCGGCACGAAGAGCTCGCCGCTCTGCGGGAGGAGGCGGAGTCACTGACCGAGGCGCTTGCCGCGCGGAAGTCGATCGAGCGCGCCAAGGGCCTGCTGATGGAAAAGGAAGGCCTCTCGGAGCAGGACGCGTTCGCGCGGCTGCGCAAGGCGAGCCAGATTTCCGGGCGCCCACTCAAAGTCGTTGCGGAAGCGCTGATCGCGACCTTCGAATAGGCCTGAGCTCAGGTGTGCGCTCGCTCGAAGAGGCGTTCCCACCTCTGGAGCAGAGCCTGGAGCTCGTCACGGGCATGGCGGTGAGCGGCGAGCATCTCGACGTCGTTCCAGTCCGCGGCCAGGCGCTGTTCGAGCTCCGCGACAGTGCTCTCGCGGGCGGCGATCTCGGCTTCGATCCGCTCGAGCTCCGAGGGAACCTTCGGCTTGGCCGGTGCCTTGCGCCGCTTGGCCGGAGGCTTGCGCTCGACCGGCGTAGGAGCTGGAGCTTGGCGCGCTTCACGCTGGCGAACGTATTCCGCCCAGCCGCCATCGTAGGAATTGAGGTGCCGGTCCTCGATCGCGATCGTTCGTTCGGCCACCGCGTCGAGGAGGGCACGATCGTGTGAGACGAGCAGGATCGTCCCGGGGAAAGCCTCGAGCGCCGCCTCGAGCGCCTCGCGGCTCTCCATGTCGAGATGGTTCGTCGGCTCGTCGACGACGAGGAAGTTCGCGCCGGAGGCGACGACCAGCGCCAGGGCGAGGCGCCGGCGCTCACCGCCTGAGAGCGCGACGACGGGCTTCTCGTGCTCCGTCCAGCCGGAGAAGAGGAAACGGCCGAGCAGCTTCTGCGCGTCGGGACGCTGCAGCCCCGTCGCGCGCTGGACGCACTGCAGGACGGATCCACGGGTGTCGAGCTCCATCTCCTGCTGGGAGAAGTACGCCGGCACGACACCGTGCCCCAGGCGCGAGGAGCCGTCGTCGGTCTCGCGCCGCTCCAGGATGGTTTCCAACAGCGTGGTCTTTCCCGATCCGTTCGGGCCGACGAGCCCCACGTGCTCGCCGCGCTCGATCGCGAAGCTCGCGGCTTCCAGGAGCACGCGGTCGCCGATCCGGAGGCCGAGCCCTTCGACCTCGAGGACGGTTCGGCCGCTGCGCGCCGGCTTGAGGAACTCGAAGCCGAGGCTCCTGGTTCTCCGCGTCAGCAGATCGACTTCGCTCTTCGACTTCGCGCGTTCCTTTTCCAGGCGCTCGATCTGTGTCAGCTTCACCTGCGCCTTGCGTGCCATCTTTTCCGTGGAGGCCCGGAAGCGTGCGACGAAGCGTTCCAGCCGTTCGATGTCCCGGCCGACACGCTCGGCCGCCTTCGAGGCGGCGTGGAGGCGGGAGGCCTTCTCGAGGCGCCACGCGTGCCACGGTCCCTTGAAGTACGTCGAGCGACCTGCATCGAGCTCGAGGACCACGTTCGTCACCGCTTCGAGGAACCAGCGGTCGTGCGCGACGATCATGATCCCGGCGTCGAGTGACTGCAGCTCGCGCTCCAGCCATTCCAGGCTTTCGACGTCGAGATGGTTGGTCGGCTCGTCGAGGAGCAGGAGATCCGGATCGCCTCCGAGCGCCCGCGCCAGCGAGGCACGCGTGAGCTCGCCCCCGGAGAAGGTGTCGAGCTGTCGGTCGAGCTGCTCGTCCGCGAAGCCGAGCCCGCGCACGACGGCGGTCGCGCGCTCACGCCAGTCGTAGCCGCCGGCGTGCTCGAGCCTCGCCTGGGCCTCGCCGTAGCGGCGAATCGTGGCGTCCTCGTGGTCTCCAGCAGCCATCGCCTGCTCGAGCCGTCTCAGCTCTTCCTCGAGCGCGATCAGGTCGCGAGCCCCGGACAGGACGTACTCGCGCAGCGTCAGGCGGCGCTCGAGCGGCGGCCGCTGGTCGTGCAGCGCCACGCGCGTGCCCTTCTGGAATGCCAGGTCGCCTCCCTGGAGGGTCGTCTCGCCAACCAGCGCTCGAAGCAAGGTCGTCTTGCCGGCGCCGTTGGGCCCGGCGAGCGCGACGCGGTCGCGGCGCTCGACCTTGAACGAAACGCCGTCGAACAGCGGGTCGCCGGAAAACTCCTTGCGCAGGTTGGATGCGATTACGACTGCCATCTCCTAGCAGGCTAGTCAGCGTGGCGCGGACGGGGGACGGCCGGCAGGAAGGCGCGCCAGACGGGGGACAAATTCGGTCGCCGTTGCGGAAAACAGGGGACAGCGGGCGGCTGAACGTGGGCGAGAACGTAAGGGATGTGTCGTGTCCTTCAGACTCTCCTCCCGGCGGCAGTGGCAGCGCTCGTCTTCGCACATGCGGGTACGGCGCAGGCCGCCGGGGGGAATTACCGGTTCGACGGCGGCAGCGCCCTCGAGCGGACGCAGGTGCGTGAGGCTCTGAAGGCGAGCTCCTTCGACTGGAGCCTCGTCAAGGCTCAGGTCACGATCCACATCCAGCACGGCACCGTCTCACACGCTGTTCCGGGCGAGATCTGGCTCGACGCCGACCTCCTGGACTCAGGCCGCTTCTCCTGGGCCACCGTCCAGGACGAGTACTCGCACCAGGTCGACTTCTTCCTCTTCACGCCTGAGATCCGAGCCCAGCTCCAGGCGGCCCTCGGCGCAAAGGCCTGGTGCTACGAGAACGGTTCGATCCAGGCGCATGGCGACCAGGGCTGCGAGCGGTTCACCTCGCTCCTACCCTGGGCCTACTGGCAATCGCCCGACAACGCCTACAAGCCGACCGCGAAGACCGACGAGTCGGCGGCGATGGCGCCCACGAGGTTCAAGGCGCTCCTCAGCCGCCTCATCGGCACCAGAGCGACTCGCTGAGCCAGCTGCCTCGGACCTCAAGGCGGAGACGACTTTTGTCGAATCCTCTAGCGCGGCCATGGAATCCACGATTCTCGTCTGCGACAACGAAGAAATCCTCCGAGGGCTCGTTCGCGCAAGCCTCGATGGGAACGGCTACACGCTGGTCGAGGCTCGCGACGGCGACGAGGCGGTCGAGCAGGCGCGGCTCGTGCGGCCGGATCTGATCTTGCTGGACATGATGATGCCGGGCCAGAGCGGCCTCGAGGTTCTCGCCGAGCTGCGCGGGGATCCCGAGCTGCGCGGCACACCTGTCCTCATGCTCACGGCCCGCGCCCAGCTCACGGATCGAGAGGCCGCCCATCTAGCCGGCGCCGACCGTTTTCTCGCCAAGCCGTTCAGCCCGCTCGAGCTCGATGGCGTGGTGAAGGAGTTGCTGGGCCATGACCGCGGTTGAAGCCGGGACCTCGGACCTCGCGCGCGCGGCCGGGCTGGCACTCGACGCCTACCGTCGTGATCACGTCGGCGAGCGAATCAAGCGCGCGCTCGAACGTGAAGGCGTTTCGGACATTCATTCACTCGCGGCGCTGATCGCTCGAGACCAGGAGGCGCGTACCCGTTTCCGCCGCTCGGTTGCCGTTTCGGTGTCGGGTCTCTTCCGCGATCCGGCCCAATTCGATCTGCTCGAAGGCACGCTCTTGCCGCCACTCATCGCCGACGGTCGCCGGATCAGCGTCTGGTCGGCTGGTTGTGCGGACGGTTCCGAGCTGTACAGCGTTGCGGTCCTGCTGCAGCGCCTCGACGTGCTCGACCGGGCGCTGCTGCTCGGAAGCGATCTACTCGACGAGAACCTCGTGCTTGCGCGACGCGGTTCTTACGACGGCGGGATCTCGTTCTCCTCGGAGCTTCGCGCACACATCTGTTGGGAGCGTCGCGACCTCCTCCGCGCTGGAGCGACGCCCGGGAAGTGGCGCCTCATTCTCTGCCGCAATCTCGCCATCTATCTGGCGCCCGAGCCGAAACGTGCACTGCATGAGAGGCTGGCAGGAGCGCTTGCGCGGGGCGGCGTTCTCCTGCTCGGTCGAAGCGAGCGCATCTCCGATCCCGAGCGGTTGGGCCTGCGTCGTGCTGCCCCACATGCATACGTGAAGGAGGTGTACGCGTGAGGCGCTTCGCACCGGTCGGCATGCGGGCTCGGGTGCTCTTCCTCATCCTGCTCGTCCTTCTGCCGGTCTTCGGCCTGCGCGCCTTCTCGGCGATCGACGACCGCCGGGCTGCGATTCGCGGCGCAGAGGGCGACGCCTACGACACGGCGCGCATCGTGGCGCAGGATCAGCAAGGGCTGCTCGAGCAGTCGCGACAACAGCTATTCACCTTCGTCCAACTCGTTGCCCTCAGTTCCGGGCGGCCGATCGAGCCTCGCGGCTGTAAGACGGCCCTCGTCACCTTCATGAAGCGTCTGCCGAACTACGTCGACCTCGGCATCGTCGCTCCGAACGGCAAGGTTCTTTGCGCGGCGACCACGAAAGC
>DASVEU010000261.1:0-4994 GCA_036380395.1 Gaiellaceae bacterium | reverse complement strand
GTACAGCCCATGGAGCCGCAACGGATGACCCTGGGGGGATGGTCCTGCTCGAGGACCTTGAGTAGCTCCGTCCGCCCGTCGGTTTCAATCGCTTGCCGCGTGTCGTCCGGAAGACTAAGTGGGTCACTGGACCAGGCCGCTTCGCTGATCTCGATGACCACCCGGGCGACCTGGGCCCCGCGGGTGATCTCCCAAAGCCAACCGCGTGCATCCATGTTCGCGCGTGCGTGAACCCCGAGATTGGCGCTGATCTCCCACCTCATGACGCGAGATTACGACGCGCCAGCGTCAGCGGTCGATCGTGACCCTCTACCGCTGATAGGCCATCGCGTTTGAGCACGCAGCAGGGGCTCGCCAGCAGCTCTCGCTCGGCCCGCGCCGCGAAGGCCCCCGCCCCATGCTTGTGAAACACCTCGTGGGCGGTGCGCAGCTGCTCACGCGCGTCCAACCGCCGCCGCTCGCGCCGCAACCACTCGCCGTATAACAGGTGGGTGCGGGCGAGCTGCACGCGGACGCGCGGGCGCTGGAGCCGGTCGATGCCCTCCCGATACGGCGCTTGCGACCGCAGCGCCTCTTGGCGCCGTCGCCGTGCCTGTCGGCTAGGGACCTTGGTACGGCCGCGAGCGGCGACTAGGGAGTCGGCTAGGGACTAAACCGATGCGATGAGCTCCCGATTGTCGCAAGCTCCATGAACCAACAGAGATCGGGAGCATGGAACTTCGCCACCTCAGATATTTCGTAGCGGTCGCAGAGGAGCTGCACTTCAGCCGGGCCGCGGAGCGACTCCACATTGCGCAGCCGGCCGTCAGCGAACAGGTTCGCAAGCTCGAAGACGAGCTGGGCGTGCGCCTGCTCAACCGGACCAAGCGGACCGTTTCACTAACGGACCCAGGAGCCACGCTCCTCGTCGAGGCGCGGCGCGTGCTGCAGCAGGTCGAGATGGCGCGCCTCGCGACCCACGAGGTTCGTGACCGCCTCGCAAACCGTCTGCGGATTGGATACACACCGGCATCTCTGCCCACCAGCGTCTCGAAGGCGCTACAGCAGCTCGCCGGGTCGCTTAAAGGGCTGGAGACCATCCTGGAGGCCGGGTTCGGCATGGAGCTGATCGCGGCCGTCCGCGACGAGCGCCTCGACGCCGCGATCGTCTCGCTGCCTGCTCCGACCGCGGGACTACGGACGACACAGCTCGGTTACGAGCGGGCAGTGGCAACGTTGCCTGCGACCCACCGCCACGCGGCGCAGAGCACCATCCGCCTCGCCCGAATCGCGCCCGAGCGCATCGTTCTGCTCCCACGAGAGGCCAGCCGCCCCTTCTACGACGCCGTCATTGCGGCATGCCAGAACGCCGGGCTGTCCCCGTCGCTCGTCGAGACGC
Source organism: Gaiellaceae bacterium (assembly GCA_036380395.1). Classification (GTDB taxonomy): domain Bacteria; phylum Actinomycetota; class Thermoleophilia; order Gaiellales; family Gaiellaceae; genus 3-1-20CM-4-69-9. Next base: position 3,616 of record DASVEU010000261.1, on the reverse strand, counting down.
CAGGTACAAGCGTCGAGCCGGCGCTACTTGCGGTCGCGTCGGGAGCGGGGATCGGCCTCCTTCCTGAATCGGTGGCCAACCGTTATTCGACTCCCGGCGTCCGGTTCGTGTCCATTGACGGCGAGCAGCCCGCCGTCGCGACGGCCATCGTGACGCGCCGAGACAGCGCGCACCTGCCTACGGCGGCCTTCCTGCGGACCGTTTCCCAGGCCCACACGCGGCGCACGCTTGCTGTGTCAGCGACACCCGTCCCAACGGCCGCCTGATCGACTGGCGAAACCAACTGGAACCAGAAGGAGAAGCGTGATGACAGAACAGGTGGAAAAGCAACTGGTTGACGCAGCGATCGAAGCTTACGTCGACTGGCGCGAGGAATGCGTCGGAGTTTGGGACGCCTACGAGCGCTGGGCGCGCGCCCCCAAAATCGACGCTGCCGGCGCCTTCTCGGCCTACCGTGCTGCGCTCGATCGAGAAGAGTGCGCCTCTCATGCCTATGCCGATCTGCTGGCGCGCATTGCACGCGGAAGACGCTCCGTCGGCGGCTTGTTCGGGCGGACGATTTTCGCGCTCAACTCGTGATTCGAGTGGCCACGGCGCCACCAAGACGTGTCGCAGTGAGGTCGGCCTCGACCATGCGCCGCAGCCGTCCCAACACGGCCTTTGTCCTTTCGGGCGGCGCCAGCCTGGGGGCCCTACAGGTGGGGATGCTGCGCGCGGTCTACGAGAGCGGAATTGCCGCCGACGTATTGGTGGGAACGTCCGCGGGTGCGCTGAACGCTGCCTTCGTGGCGTCGCGCCCGCAAAGCGTCGCGACCGCTAACGAGCTCGCGCGAGTTTGGCGCGGCTTGCAGCGCGAGGACATCTTCCCAGTGAGCCTGCGCACGCTCGTCGGCGGACTGTGCGGGCGGCGCGACCATCTGGTCCCCGACCGAGGACTGCGCCGGCTTGTGGCTCAGCACGTCGAGTTCCAGGACATCGCCGATGCTGGGATTCCGCTTCACGTCGTCGCCTTCGACCTCAATGAAGGGTGTGAGGTGCTCATCTCGGAAGGACGGGCGCCGGACGTGATCGCCGCGACGGCAGCGATCCCGGGCGTATTTTCGCCCGTGCGGATCGGTGAGCGAGAGCTCATAGACGGTGGCGTCGTCAACAACACGCCTATCTCGCACGCGGTGGCGCTTGGCGCAGAGCGCATCTTCGTCTTCCCGACCCAGGCCGGGCAGCGGCCGCTGAAGCGTGCGGCGCGTGGTGCGCTCGAAGCCGGCATCCAGGGCCTAACCCTGCTGACCGACCGCCGGCTCGAAGGGGACGTGGCTCGTTACTCGAGCGACGTCGAGTTGATTCTCCTGCCCGCCCCTAACCCCACGCAGGTACAGCCGATCGACTTCGATCATTCGAGCCGCTTGATCCGGGAGGCGCTGACCGCCACTCGCGCATTCCTCGCCCGGCGGGGGACCGCGTTCGCCCAACGGGCTGTGGAGCGCGCCCCGGGCACCGATCCTCCCGTCGCGACTCGACTTGCGGCTTGAGACGGAACCGGCCGCATCCGCTACTTTCGAGCGCGGCTGGCGCGCCGCGCTCGCCTACGTCCTGCGCCGCGAGCATCTCCGCCGGACCGTTCGGATCGCGCTCGTCGTGGGCATCCTCCTCACTGCCGTCAACCAGCTCGACGTGATCGTGCGCGGCGACGCCACCGCGATCACCTGGATCAAGTGCGGCACGAACTTCGTGGTCCCTTGATCGTCTCCAACCTTGGGCTGCTCAGCGGGCGCGCCGTCGCGCGCCCGGAGCGGCCGCACTAGCGGGGATGTCGTCCACGAGCCCGCGGCGCCTAGCAGTGGTCGTTCACCCGACGCGGCCGGTGGACGAGGCGTTGGGGGCGCTCGACCGCTGGGCCGGCCGGCACGGCGTCGACCTCGTGCAACTCGAGGTCGACGGCGTGCAGCGCGAGGTAGCCGCGCCCGGGAAGGCCGAGCCCGGCGATCTTGTCGTTGCGCTGGGCGGCGACGGAACGGTGCTCTCGGCGTTGCGCGCGGCGGCGAGCGATGCGCCCGTCCTCGGCGTCGCGTGCGGCAGCCTCGGCGCGCTGAGCGCGGTGTCGGGGGACGAGCTCCTCGAGGCGCTCGACCGCTTCGGGGCCGGCGATTGGACGGTGCGATCGTTGCCTGCCCTGGCCGTACGTGCCTCGGGCGCTCCAGACGACTGGGCCGTGAACGACTTCGTGGTCGTCCGTCGCGGATCCGGGCAAGTCGTCGCCGAGGTCGCAGTCGACGGAGTGCTCTATGTCCGTCTGGCCGGCGACGGCCTGGCGGTCGCGACGCCTATCGGCTCGACTGCGTACTCGATGGCGGCCGGTGGGCCGGTGCTGGCCACGAATACACCGGCGTTCGTCTGCACGCCCGTGGCAATTCACGGCGGGAGCGCCCCGCCGCTCGTGGTCCCGGCCGGCGCCAGCTTGACCGTCGAGGTGCACGTCCGCTACGCGGGCTTCCACGTCGAGATCGACGGTCACCGCCGTGCGCTCGAGGCCACTTCTTTCCGGCTGACGCGTCAGGAGAACAAGGTCGAGCTCGTGACATTCTCTCCGTCCGGTGCCGCCCTCGGCGCCTTGCGCCGGCGCGGACTGATCACCGACAGTCCGCGGTTGCTCATGCGCGACGACCGCGCCCAGCGAACCGGCCGTGGAGGCCAACTACCGTGACGGACATGGCGACGGTCACACTCGGCGAGATCCCGCTCGCCCGGATCGGGCTTGGGACAAATCGACTCACGAACACGCCGGAGAACGTCGCGTTCGTCCGGGAGGCGGTCGCCGCCGACATCGGCCTGATCGACACCGCTCGCGTCTACACGGGCGGACAGAGCGAGCAGACCATCGGCGCCACCGTCTCGTCGCCCGACGCCTGCGTCGTGGCGACGAAGGGCGGCTACGGGAGCGGCCGACCCGAGGTGCTCAGCGCCGAGATCGACGAGAGCCTTCGCCGGCTGCGGACCGACAACATCGGTCTCTACTACCTACACAAGCCCGACCCGGAGACTCCGCTCGAGGAGAGCCTCGGGGTCATCAAGGAGTACAGGGACCGCGGCGCCATCCAGCACGTCGGCGTCTCCAACGTGTCGGTGGAGCAGATCGAACGGGCGAGACAGGTCGTCTCGATCGCGGCCGTCCAGAACCAATACAACCTCTCCGTGCGCGCGTCTGACGACGTCGTCGACTACTGCGCGGGCAACGGCATCGTGTTCGTTCCGTACTTTCCGTTGCGAGCCGACGGCCGCCCGGCGGCGACAGAGATCGCCAAGCGGCACGGGGCAACACCCGCGCAGGTCGCGCTCGCCTGGCTGCTGCGGCGATCGCCGGCGACGCTGCCGATTCCCGGCACCCTGTCGCTCGAGCACTTGGGGGAGAACCTGGCCGCCGCCGAGATTGAGCTGACCGACGACGAATTCGAGGCCCTCCGCTGACCTTCATCGCTCAGCGCCTGAAGCCGCTTCCCGCAGGTAGATCGGGTTGCTGAGAAGCCAGTGGCGCCTGCCACGACGCGCCTCGAGTCTGTAGGCCCCCTCCGCCTCGATCGGGTGAGGGACGCTCGTCACGTCCGATCTGGCAAGGATCACC
>DASVEU010000260.1:0-6739 GCA_036380395.1 Gaiellaceae bacterium | reverse complement strand
TGTCGGATGGTCGTGGAGGGCGCGAACAGTCCCACGACGCCCGCGGCGGATGAGATCCTCCAGGAGAAGCAGGTGTACGTGGTGCCCGACGTGATGGCCAACGCGGGCGGAGTGGTGGTCTCTTACTTCGAATGGGTGCAGAACCTGCAGCACTTCCGCTGGGACGAGCGCGAGGTGAACGACAGGCTTGGTCGCATCATGCGCAAGGCATTCCGCGAGGTCTCGGCGCGATCCCGGGAATCCGGCACGGCGCTCCGCGAAGCGGCCTACGAGGTCGGCATCGAGCGGGTGGTCGAGGCCGCGACCGTCCGGGGCTACATCGCGTAGCTGAACGGGCGTTTAGGCCTGGGCGCCGGATTTCAGTTTTCCCCTGTGGCGACCGACAAGGGACGCACGACGGCATGGAGGGTTCCGTCGAACAAAGCGGCACGGGACGCCGCTGAGTTGCATTAGTGCGGGGGTCGCCGGGGCGGGCGACCCCCGCCGCAACTCCCTTGATCGACGGGCGTCCTAGAACAGCCGTCCAGGCCTGCTAGTCGAAATCGAAGTCGCGCGGCGGCTTCTGCTCGAACCAGAGCCGGTCGTGCTCCGGCGTCTCCTGGAGGAAGTCGGGCGTGTCCTCGAGCACGTCGGCGTCCTCGTCTTCGGACTCCTCTTCGCCGGGCTCCTCCAGGGCCTCGAACCCGCGAGTGGGCGTGTCCCCGCTGCGCCGCGGGTCCTCCACCAGCTCGGGCTCGTCCGCGCGCTGGGGCTCCTCGGGCTCCGGCTCCGGCTCTTCGAGAGCCGGCTCGGGCTCTTCCACGATCGGCGGCGCGGGGTGCTCCTGAACCGGCTCGGGCGAGGGCTCGGGCTCGAGCTCCAGGGCGGGCTCGGCGGACTCCGCCGGCTCGAGGTCGGCCTCCTCCGCGGCCGGAACCGCCCCGTTCCCGTCCACGGGCTCGGGCGCCGCCTCGGCGGCCGCCGGCTCCCCGGAATCCTCCTCCGCAGCCTCGCGGCGAGCCGAACCGAGAGCCTCGACCTCCTGCTGGCGAAGCTCCTCCTCCGACGCACCGTGCCTGCGCTTGAGCTCCAGATGCTCCCGGATGGCATCGTCGAGAATGCCCATCGAGCGGAAGCCTACATAGGCAGGTCGGCTCGATTCGGTCCGCCCCGACAAGCCCCTCCGGCCGCCGTGGCGCGGCTATCCTTCGCCGGGCCGGTGAGAGCCGGTGCAGTCGCGGGGCTATAGCTCAGTTGGGAGAGCGCCTGGATCGCACCCAGGAGGTCGCCGGTTCGAGTCCGGCTAGCTCCATTCGGTCGTTGTCCAATTGACAACGGAAGTGCCTGCAAATCGGGATGAGTGGCTATTCCGATCGTTCCGGCGAGGGGAACCGGACTCGAAACGAGACGACACCGTCCGGTTACCGGAGTTCAGCGAGTAGCCGGCGCTTCCTTGGCATGTCATCCGCGAAGCGGGCAACGGGCAACTGCGGCACTAGAGGCTTGCTGCTGCTCTTCGCGTATTGCGGGTGCGGCCGCAAGGGCGGCACTGGCTCCTGTTCCTCGTCCGCAGCGAGAGCCGGCGAGGAGTTGCGTGCGACGCATGCTTCCGCCACCAGGGCGGGCGCTGCGGGTGCCCCGGTTGACGCCCCCTCACCGGGCATTTCATCGGGCGGGTCTTGCGGGACACCAGCGCGGCGGCAACGGCCGAAAGATGTCGATGTGCAGGTGGAGTGCCCGCGAGGGGTTCGGCGTGGGGGACGAGTGGGTGCTGTGCTATTCCCGTCGAAATGAGCCCATCCCAGGTACTCTCTGCCGAGCACCCCGTGGCGCCCCGGGGCCGGTGCCACTCGCAAACTCTCGGATGGGTCGCCGAATGCGTCGGGCAACTTCGACATCGCTGAGTGCGTGGTACAGCGAGGTGTTAGACATCGGCCTCGACGACCTTTGGAGATACGTCACGGCGCACCACCAGACCAAGCTCGGGGATAGTCCCGGCTACTACGTCGTCTGGCGCGGCGCTGGCGTTCACGTGTCGCGTCCCGTCGCCGCTCGGGCGGAGACGACTCGCTGTCTGTCCCGCCAGCCCGCCGGAGTCCTGCGAGGAAGCGCGTGAGCGACACGAGCACCGGCACTGGCAAAGTGGTCGTGAACAGGGCGATGTCGCTCGACGGCTTCATCGCCGGTCCCGACCACGCGATGGACTGGATCCTCGACCTTGTGAGCGCGGCCGCGTTCCCGGAGGTCATGGCGGCCACGGGCGCCATGCTCATCGGCCGGGGCACCTACGAGGTCGGCAAGCAGATGGCCGACGAGGACACCACGTACGACGGGGGGGCGAAGTTCGTCCTCACCCACGAGCCGCCGGACGAGCCGGACCCAGGGGTCACGTTCCTCACCTGCGACATCGCGGAAGCCGTCGCCACGGCGCGCAACGCTGCGGGCGGCAAAAACCTGGAGATCCTCGGCGCCGACCTGGCCAGCCAGTGCCTGCAGCGAGGGCTCGTCGACGAGATCCTGGTGTATGTCCTGCCGGTGCTGCTCGGCGACGGTGTCCGCTTCTCGACCCCAGGCCTCGGCAGGATCGACCTGGAACCGTTCAGCAACACGCAGTCGGGCCCGGTCACCATGCTCCGATTCCGCGTCCGCAAATGATCCCGGCGCTCCGTCCCTGAACGGCACGAGCAGCATCTCAGCTCGTTTGCCAGGCGGGACGTGCGATGGGGCCGCCTGACTCGTTGCACGAAGAGACAGGCGCAACAGCACCGGATGGCCGCAAGGCGATCCCCACACACGATCGGATGCATTGCGATAGCCACGGCGACCGACAGAGGCTCACGCCATCGGCAGGAGTTTCCTCAGGTCAATCGAGAGGTTTGAAAGCTGTTCCGTTAGGTCCATTCGGTCGTTGTCCAATTGACAACGCATTGCCTGCAAACAGGCGTCTTTGCCGTTCCGATCGCTCCAAGGCAGCAGCCGGACAGCGCGAGGCCATCCGGACTGCGGCGCGTAGCTCGGCGCTTCCTCGGCGATGTCATCCGCCAAGCGGGCAACGAGGCAGATGCGGCTCTAGAGGCTGTCGTTGCTCTTCGCGCAAGGCAGGGACGCTCGCTCAGGTCGCCGGCATCAGTCCGAGCTGGCCGAGCAGCTCGGCCTGATCGAAGTAGAGATGTTCCGAGGCCAGCTCGTCGCCGCGAACCTGGTAACTCGACATCCAGCGGAGGTCGACGTGCCGTCCCGTGGCCGCGACGTCCCCTGCCGGCGTGCGCATGACACCGGTGTGCGTGCCGATGAACCGGCCCTCGGCGGCGACGACGGATCCTTCGGCGATAAGGCCCGACGTCTCAAGACGCCCGTCCGGAAACGCGTCCCAGAACACACCGAGGAAGCCCAGGACCTCGTCGCGGCCGTGCATCGACGCGTTCGGTGCGACGAAGTCGGCGTCCTCGCTCCACGGACTGGCGTCCGCGTCCCGTGCGTTGAACGTCTCGACATGCCGTTCGACGACGCGCTTGGGATCAGCCATCAGGCCATACCTCCTATCGGGTGCCGTGCGCGGATACTCGCACTCTGCGACGGTCTTCTGACAATCGGGTAGCGAGCGCCGCCCCCCCCCGGCTTGCGCTTTCGCCTGCTACCGGCAGTCGCGCTCACGCCGAGCAGACTGCTGGATTCCATGCAATGCGGTAGCCACCGCGACCGAGCGAGGCTCACGCCTTCGACAAGAGTTCCCTCAGGTCAATCGGAAGGTTTGAAAGCTGTCCCGTTAGGTCCATTCGCTCGTTGTCAAAGACAAGGTCGCGGTACGCGCCGCTTCGCTCCTGGTTTCACGCGGTTAAGGACTCCGGGATCTCGGTGCGGCGCGATCGGTCACTAGCTGTGGGCAGAGCAGCCTGCAGAAGGAAGGAGAGCCCGATGTCAGGCTCAATGGTGAACTTCATCGCGATGATCGTCTGTCGCTCCGGTGCGATGAGCTTGAGGCCATGCTGATCTGGTCGATGGGCGTTTCGGTGGACGGATTTATCGCTGACCGCGAGGGCGCGTTCGGGTGGACTGTCCCTGACGAGGAGGTGTTTCGTTTCCACATCGCGCAGGTACGTGAGCTCGGCGGGTTTCTGTGCGGCCGCAGGCTTTACGAGACGATGGTGCCGTGGGAGACGGATCCGTCGATGCGCGACAACGAGATCGGGGCGGTCCCTTCGAGCGCCGCCGCCGAGTTCGCCGACGCCTGGTGCGCGATCCCCAAGGTCGTCTTCAGCCGCACGCTCGACAGCGTTCAGGGCAACGCCCGGCTCGCCGAGGCGTCGGTGGCCGAGGAGGCCGCTGCGGCGCTCGACGCGACCGACAACGACGTCGCGATCGGCGGCGCCGGCCTGGCCGCGCAGGCGATCGAGCTCGGCCTCGTCGACGAGCTGCGCATGTTCCGCCATCCGATCGTCGTCGGTGGCGGCACGCCGTTCCTGCCGCCGGTCACCGAAGACGTCCCGCTGGACCTGATCGAGACCAGGACGTTCGGCTCGCGCGTGATCTACGAGCGCTACGGGCGCGCCCGCGACCACTGATGGTACGATGACCATGACATGGGAGGTCACCCCCCCATCGACGCCCGATCACGCGTCGACATCAGGGCCGACGATGTGCCCGACGGGATCAACGCTGCAGATCACGCGGGACGTTGCCGCTTTGCGCGACAAGCACCCGCCGCCGCTTGCACGCGAAAGGGGGAGCGACTATTGACAACCACAGCTGAGGGCACGCTCAGGGCGCTTCGTCGTCGGCTTGAAGGGCTTCGACTGCCGGCCAAACCCCGTGATGTGGCATTTCTAGCGCGTCGGCCAGTGACTCCCTCCAGGCGGGCGCTTCGAATGGCTCGCCCCAGTAGTCCGTGACCCGGATCGCGTGCCCGTCTCGCATGTCCGCGACAGTGACGTTGCGGTAGACGCGACCGTCGCCGTAGTCGGTGCTCCACTCGACCACGATGGTGTCGCCGCATGCATGGCGTCGGCCGACCGCGAGTCGGAGACCCTCGAAGTGGGACTCCACTACGCCGATGCGCTCCCTGCCGTTGATCACCTCGCCGCTCTGCGGCCACTGACGTATCGCGTCATCGGCCAGAGGGAGGCCGAGGATTCGCTCGAGTCGGGTGTCGTGAGCCGGCGGAGTTGTCATATCAGTCCTCCATCGTGGCAGTCGGTGCCGGTCGACCTTTCGAGCAATGTATGTTCGCGGAGGAGAGCCCCAAGCTTCCGGTCTGCGCGAAGGAAGCCGTCGCCCCAGAGTTGCACTGGGGCGTGCTGCACCTCAATCCCGCCCCGCAAGCCAACGTCTACCGAGACAACGAGACGCTTTGCATGTTCCGAGGAGCGGTCATTCCTCGATGGTCATACGCTGCACGAGATGTCCCCGAAACTCGTAGACGTGACGGCCCTCGGAGTCGGAGATCACCGCTCCCGCGTTGTCGCGAGCCATGAGGCGGACAGTGACCTCGATGCTGCCGTCGGGGCGTTCGCTGATCGCGATCGGCTGCGCGCTGGAGTCGATCGCGGCCCACTGGCGGTCCCAGTAGTCGCGGACGGCGTCGCGTCCTACGACGCGGCCGCCTTCCCAGCCGTTGGCCCAGTCGACATCGGGAGTCATCGCCGCCAGGCAGCTATCGACGTCGCGCGTGTTGAAGGCCTCATACAGCGACCGTAGGAGCCGCTCGCGTTGCGTGATGGCCATGACCTCTCCTTACTGAACGTAACGGCGGTCGATCATAGGTTCCCTTCGATCTGCAAAGACGCTACTCGCAGGCTCTGCTGCGGACGACACGCGGAAGCCTGAAGCCACGCCGCGCCGACTCTCACTTTGCGCGATGGAGCAGAACCGATGTCGCATCGGCGAGCGAGCGTCACGACGTCGACAGGAGTTCCCCCAGATCAGTGGAGAGGTTTGAAAGCTGTCCGGTTAGGTCCATTCGGTCGTTGTCCAATTGACAACGAAACGCCTGCACTGGAGCGAAGCAGCTATTCCGATCGGGTAGCCGTGAGCTCGTCCCTTCACGCCAGGGTGGCCGGGTAGCAGAGCAAGGCGCCTCTCCAGCTTCCCCCAGCCCACTCGGAGAACGACGAGGCCTACCGCCTCTGCCGTGCCCACCAACGCGACACCCACCTCGAGCTTCCGAAACGCCGCCGCCAAGTTCGGCGTTGGCGTCCGGCGTCTCCCACGTCGGCGCCAGGAGCGTCTCCGAGTCCTTATGGACGAATGCGGATGATCGTCTTCCCGTTGCGTCGCTCGGTCGGGTTGAGGGCGGCGACGGCATCGTCGAGGGTCGCGACGTTGCCGATGTTGGTCCGCAGCCGTCCGTCCCGTACCCGCTGGACGATCTCACGCAGTTGGGCGCGATCGGACTCGACGACGAAGTCGACTGCCAGGCCGTCGGCGGGCCGCGCCTCGGGCGGCCCTACGACGGTCACCAGGGTTCCTCCGGCCCGGATCAGGCTTGCGGACCGCTTCTGGATGTCTCCGCCGATGACGTCGAAGACCAGGTCGACGCCGCCGACCTCTTCCAGGGCGTCGTTCTCCAGATCGACGAACTCCTGCGCGCCGAGGTCGAGCGCCTTCTGGCGGTCGGCGGCGCGCCCGGTGCCGATGACGTAGGCACCGGCCTCACGTGCGAGTTGCGTCACCATCGTCCCGACTGCGCCGGCTGCGCCGTGCGCCAGGACACTCTGCCCCGCCTGAAGATGGCCGTGGTGGAACAGTCCCTGCCACGCGGTCA
>DASVEU010000259.1:0-9377 GCA_036380395.1 Gaiellaceae bacterium | reverse complement strand
ACACGGTGATCCTCGGCTGCACGCACTACCCGATCATCAGTCCGATCCTCCAGCGCGTCTTCGGCCGCGACGTGACGCTGATCTTCTCCGCCGACGAGACCGCGCGCGAGGTCGCCGAGACGCTTGCGCGCAAGCACGTCGAGAACGACCCTGCACGTGAAGGCAGCTATCGCTTCATCACGACGGGCGATCCCGACGTCTTCCGCGAGACCGGCGCGCGCTTCCTGCAGCTGCCGATCCGCGAGGTCGAGCACGTCGAGCTGCTCGAGCTGGAGCGCGTCGCATGAGGGAAGGCCGCCGCACCGACGAGCTTCGGCCGCTGACGGTCGAGCTCGACTACCTCGAGCAGCCGCACGGCTCCGTGCTCTGGTCGCAGGGCAAGACGAAGGTGCTCTGCACGGCGATGATCGACGACGAGGTTCCGCGCTGGCTTCGCAACAAGGGCAAGGGCTGGATGACGGCGGAGTACTCGCTGCTGCCGGCGTCGACCGGTGAGCGCATCGCGCGCGAGGCGTCGCGCGGCAAGCAGGGTGGTCGCACGGTGGAGATCCAGCGGCTGATCGGCCGCGCGCTCCGCGGTGTGGTCGACTTCGAGGCGCTCGGAGAGCGGACGGTCTGGCTCGACTGCGACGTGCTGCAGGCCGACGGCGGGACTCGCTGCGCTGCGATCACCGGCGCGTACGTCGCGGCGCGGCGTGCACTCGACAAGTTCGGCCTCTCGAAGGCGTTGTCCGGCTCGGTCGCGGCGGTGTCGGTCGGGATCGTCGACGGCGAGGCGCTGCTCGACCTCGATTACTCCGAGGACTCCCAGGCCGAGGTGGACATGAACGTCGTCATGACGGGCGACGGCGCGCTCGTCGAGGTGCAGGCGACCGCGGAGAAGACGCCGTTCAGCCGTGCTCGCTTGGACGAACTGCTCGAGCTGGCTGCGGGAGGGATCGAAGAGCTGGCATTGGTTCAAGAGGAAGCCGTTGCTGCAGCTCGCGTCTAGCCAGCTGCCGACCCTCAACTGGGACGAGTCGCTCCTGCGGCTCGCCCTCGCCGCGCTGCTCGGCGGCCTGATCGGGGTCGAGCGCGAGCTGCGCGAGCGCGAGGCCGGCTTGCGCACGCACCTCCTCGTTTCGCTGGGCTCGGCCTTGTTCACCATCGTCGGTGCGTACGGGTTCCACGCGTTCCTCGATTCCGGCGCGAACGTGGTGCGTGCGGACCCGACGCGGATCGCAGCCCAGATCGTCACCGGCATCGGCTTTCTCGGGGCGGGCGCGATCATCCGGCAGGGACTGTCGGTGCGCGGCCTGACCACTGCCGCGACGCTGTGGGTCGTCGCCGCAGTCGGTCTCGCGTCGGGCGCCGGTTACTACAGCGCCGCGGTGATCACGACTGCGCTCGTGCTGCTCGCCCTCTGGCCGTTGCGAATCATGGCGTACCGAATCCTCGTTCGCTTCCGTCCGGAGGATGGACGGCTGCTCGTTGCGCTGCCGGCCGGCCAGCCGCCGGGCGAGGTGATCGACGAGGTCGAGAAGACGGGAGCACGGATCGCGTCGCTCGAGGTCAGCCAGGAAGGAGACCGCCGGCGCCTCGAGTTCGATGTCGTCCTGCCGCGGGACACTCCGGCGGCGCGCATCGTGGCGCGAATCGCCGATCTCGAGAACGTTACCGAGGTGCGGTGGACGGACTGAGGGCGCGGCTCGCCTCGCGCAACCCGAACAAGGCGCGTGAGCTCGAGCAGTTGCTCCCCAACTGGAGGATCGAGCCGCTCGAAGCCGACGACTACCCGGTCGAGGACGGCGCGACGTACTACGCCAACGCGCGCGCGAAAGCACTGTTTGGACGGACGCGGGCAGAGCCGGACGAGTGGGCTCTCGGGGAGGACTCGGGGATCGAGGTGGCGGCGCTCGGTGGTGGACCAGGAGTCCGGTCGGCTCGTTCGGGCGGGGACGATCCGGTGGGCTGGCTGCTCGACGCGCTGGAGGACCAAGAGGACCGCCACGCGCGCTACGTGAGCGAGCTCGTGCTCATCTCGCCGGCCGGCGACGAGCTCCGCGGCACGGGAACGCTCGCAGGCAGCATCGCCGTCGAGCCGCGCGGTACGGAAGGCTTCGGCTTCGACCCGATCTTCATTCCTGCCGGGGAAGAGCAAACCGTCGCCGAATTGGGCAACGGCTGGAAGCGAGAGAACTCGCACCGCGCCAGAGCTGCGCTGGCGCTCCTCGGCGTTTTAGGCGAGGCCGGCTAGCTGCTCGTCTTCCTGGCGCTGCGCGGCCCGGTGGGTGAGCCACCAGTTCAGCTCGGCGCCGAAGACGATCACGTTCGCCATCACGTAGAGCCAGACGAGCAGGATGGCCGGGGCGCCGAACGCACGCAGCGCGGGGTTGAGGTCCGCGTAGCGCTGATAGAGCGGGAGCACCTGGAACGTTGCCTCGAGGAGGACGGCGGCAAAGATCGCACCAGGGAGGACTTCCCGTAGCGTCAGGTCGTCCTCGTTCGTCAGCACGTAGTAACAGGAGACGAGGAACACGAACACGCCGATGAGTGAGACGCCGATCGAGAGCGCATACGCCGTCGGCGCATTGGACACGACGCCCGGTAGGTACTCCTGCAACGCCGTCACGCCGAGCGAGCCTGCGAGCAGCGCGACGAACAGCGTCACCAGTGAGCCGACCATCAAGAGGAAGGCAAGCCCTTTACCGTGGAGGAACGAGCGGTTCGGGCGTCCGTAGACGATGTTGAGCGCCGATTCGAGCACGCTGAAGAGCGAAAGCGACGTCCAAAGCAATGCGAGCCCACCGATGATGCCCAGCGCCGCGGCGTTGTCCTGGACGGTGTGCACGAGGTTGATGATCTGGTCGATCGGTGTCCCCGGAAGCGTCTTCTTGATCTCTCTGACGAGGAACGAGGACTCGTCCGCGCGCCCGGTCAGTCCCAGCAGCGCGAGCGAGATGAAGGTCAGCGGGACGAAGGAGAGAAGCGCGAAGTAGGCGATCATCGCCGCCAGATGCGGGCCGCGGTCGGCGTAGAACTTCTGCACCAGGTCGCGTCGTCGCACTCGCACGGCGGGAGTATCCCGTCAACGGCCCCGCCGGCCGAGCCGCGGTGGCCTCCTCCGGTCGGCGTCGCGAGCGACGCCGTATGCTTTGGCCCGAGATGGACGCCCAGCAGGCACTCGCCGACCTGACCGAGATCTCCTCGCAGATCCAGGCCGCGGTCGTGTTCGACGACACGGGGAAGGTCGCCGCGTCCACGCTCGGAGATTCCCTCCGCGCGGATGAGCTCGCCCAGGCGGCCGGTGGGCTGCTCGCTGCCGCGGAGGCGGTCAAGGCGGGAGAGAGCGCGCTGACGCAGCTCGAGGTGGCGACCGGCGAAGGCAGCGTCTTCGTGGTGCGCGCCGGCAAGACGGTCATTGCGGCTACCACGGGCAGCAACCCGACCGCCGGGCTCGTCTTCTACGACCTCAAGTCGGCCCTGCGCAACGTGAAGCCGAAGCCCGCGGCTGAGAAGAAGCCGGCCGGAACCACGAAGCCCGCCGCAGCGAAGAAGACGGCGACCGCTGCCAAGAAGAAGACGGCCGCGCGCAAGCCGGCGACGAGGAAGAAGCCGGATGCGCCGTAGCATCGCCGCACTTCTGGGGGTCGTCGGCGGCATGCTCGCCGGCGCCGCGTTCATCCGTCGCCAGTCGGCGCATCGCGAGCGGGCCGATCTCTACTACGAGGACGGTTCCATGCTCTCGCTCACGAACGGCTCCCCCGGAGCCGATCGGCTTCTGCCGCTTGCGCGGGACGTCATCCGCAAGACCCGCGGTACTTGACCGACGACGAGCTGAAGCTCGCTCTCCGCGAGCACGCCTATCTCGAGGGCGACTTCTTGCTGCGTTCGGGAAAGCGATCGCGCTACTACCTGGACAAGTACCGCTTCGAGACGCGGCCCGACATCCTGGCGCCGCTCGGTGACCGGATCGCGCGTGCGGTGCACGACTTCGACCCGGAGGCGACGCGTCTGGCCGGGCCCGAGCTCGGCGCCGTCGCGCTCGCGGCCGCGGGGTCGCTCGCTTCCGGGCTCCCGTTTCTGATCGTTCGCAAAGCTGCGAAGGAGTACGGCACTTCGAACCGCCTCGAGGGTGTGTACACCAAGGGTGAAACCGTCTGCCTCGTCGAGGACGTCGTCACCTCCGGCGGCGCTCTGCTCGAGGCGGTCGAAGCCCTGCGTAACGCCGGACTGACCGTGCGAACGGCGGTCTGTGTCGTCGATCGCGAGGAAGGCGGAGCCGATGCGCTTGCTCGTCAGGCCGTTCGGTTGCGTCCGATTTTTCGGGCCGGCGAGATCCTCGAGGCCGTCTGAGGCCCGCTTTTTGTGCCAAAACAACGCCGAGGGTCGTCCGATTCGGCTCAAAAGACCCGCAAAACCGCATGGTTGAGCGGGTCCCGCGCTGCTGTTAGGGTCTTTGCCCGTGGTTCGATTTGTCGACAGGAGGAGTGGGACTTGACGAAACAGGAGTTCGTTAACGAGATCGCGAGGCGCGCCGATCTCTCCAGTCGCGATGCGGCGAAGGCCGTAGACGCCTTCCTCGACGCGATCACCGACACGCTGCAGGGCGGCGGCGAGGTGGCCTTCACGGGCTTCGGAAAGTTCGTGACCCAGCGGCGCGCAGAGCGCCAGGGCGTGAATCCCCGCAATCCGACGCAGAAAGTGACGATCCCGGCAGCCACGGTGCCGAAGTTCACCGCGGGGAGTCAGCTCAAGGCGGCCGTGAAGAGCGGCGGGGCCGGCGCCTAGTCCCTGAGCCTCCCGCCCGAGAACTGCGAAGGCCGCCTAGGAAGCGGCCTTCGCCGTCTTTAGGGCGAAGTACCTTTACGTTGTGGCCGTCGTCGCGACGACGAACTTCGCTGACCGCCTGGCCGAGGCGGTCGAGCGGAAGCGTTCGCAGCTGGTCGTCGGGCTCGACCCGCGGCCGGACCTCCTGCCCGTCGAGCTGAAGGGCGAAGCCCATCTCGGCCGCGCCCAGGCGGCGGACGCCTGCGCACGCTTCTGTCGGGGCCTCGTCGATGCGGTCGCGCCTTACGTCGTGGCGGTCAAGCCGCAGGTCGCCTTCTTCGAGGCCCTCGGCTCGGACGGCGTGCGCGCTCTCGAGGATGTGTGTGCGTACTCGCGAGCGGCCGGATTGCAGGTGATCGCGGACGCGAAGCGCGGCGACATCGGCTCGACTGCGCGCGCGTACGTGGCTGCGTATCTGGAATCGGCGAACGGCAAGCCTCCACTCGCCGATGCGGTGACCGTGAATCCGTATCTCGGCCGTGATTCGCTCGATCCGTTCCTTGCTGCGTGCCGCCGCGACGGGGCAGGCATCTTCTGTGTCGTCAAGACGTCGAACGCCGGCGGGGCGGAGGTGCAGGACCTCGTTCTCTCCGACGGGCGGCACGTCTGGCACCAGGTCGCCGAGCTCGTGGCCGAGTGGGGTGCCGATCTGGTCGGGGAGCACGGCCTGTCGGCCGTCGGCGCCGTCATCGGTGCGACGCATCCCCGTGCTGTCGGCGAGGCCCGGAGGCTGCTCCCACGTGCGATTTTGCTGCTCCCTGGTGTCGGCGCCCAGGGGGCGACGCCTGCAGATGTGGCGCGCGCGTTCACGAGCGGCCCGGCGAGCGCACTCGTGAACGTCTCGCGGGACGTGATCTACGCCTTCCGCGTCAGCGGCATGGACTGGCGCAGCGCGGCCGCCGCCGAGGCTTCGAAGTACGCGCGCGAAGTGTGGGCAGTCTCCGGCTGGTAAGGAGCAAACCATGGATCCGCGCAGGCGTAAGGAACTAGCGCGGTACGGCGCTCCGGCGGCGTTCCTCGCGGCCGTCACGATCGCTGTGATCCTGATCAAGTCGGGCTTGAGCGGTGGCTCGGGATCGACGACGACTGTCGGCCTGTTCCCGACGACGACGCGCACCGCGACGACAACGACGGCGACAACGACGAAGCTCGTTCTGACGACCCCACAGGCCTCCACCGCGACGACGACGGAGACGACGACGCCTGGAGCGGAGTACTACGCGGTGAAGAGCGGCGACACGCTCGGCTCCATCGCACAGAAGTACGGCACGACCGTGGACGAGCTGATGGCCTTGAATCCCGGCATCGATCCGACAGCGCTGCTCATAGGCCAAAAGCTCCGGGTCAAATAGCGCCCTACCGGCACCGGGAGGGGCGCGCTAGCCTTCCCGCTCGTGATCCTCCGGATCTGGGTCGCCGCCCTCTTTGCGGCGCTCGCCTTCGTCACCGCTGCACATGCGGCAGCAACGCCGCCGCCGCCGGTTCTTGCGCGAGCGTTCATCGTCGAGAATCCCGCGACCGGCGAGGTGCTTGCGCAGCACGGAGCCTGGACGCGTGTGCCGATCGCAAGCCTCACGAAGCTGATGACGGTCATCGTCGCCCTCGATCATGCGCGCTGGAACGCGGTGGTGCGGGTCCGGGCGGATGCGGCCGCAGTCGGTGAGTCGACCGTGCACCTCCGCGCCGGCGAGCGCATGCGCGTGGGCGATCTCGTCAAAGCGGCGTTGATTCAGAGCGCGAACGACGCTGCTGTCGCGCTCGCCGATTACGTCGGCCGCGGCGACCGCCAAGCGTTCGTCTCGATGATGAACGCAAAGGCGCAGGAACTCGGGCTCGAGCGAACGCACTTCATCCGGCCGGATGGGCTGGACGTGCGGGGCCACTACTCCACGGCCAAGGACGTGACCACGCTTGCGGAGTTCGCGATGCGCAATCCCCGAATCCGGGCCACCGTTCGGCTCCGAAACGACACGATCCCCGGAGGCCGGCACCTGCACACGTGGAACGACCTGCTCGGCGTCTTCAAGGGCCTCTATGGCGTCAAGACGGGACACACGGGCACGGCCGGCTGGTGCGAAGTCGCGGCGGTGCGCCGCAACGGTGTCACGCTGTACACGACCGTGCTCGGGAGCCCCACACGTTCGCAGCGCAACACCGACCTGGCGTCTCTCCTTCGCTGGGGCATCTCGCGGTACCGGCCGGTGTGGCTCGTGCCTCCTGGCCATGTCTATCTCGAGGCGAGCGTCGGGTACGGAAAAGGCTCGGTCCCGATCGTTGCCGCCCGGCAGGTTGCGCGGGCCGTGCGCATCGACAAGCCGCTCGTCGAGCGTGTCGTCGCCCCGAACGCGCTCGAGCTGCCGGTCGAACGAGGCCAGCAGGTCGGCGAAGTCCGCGTCTATTCTGGACGTCGGCTCGTGGCACGACAACCGTTGATCGCCGACCGTTCCGTGGCCAAGCCGGGCTTCGGTGGACGAGCCGGCTTCTACGCGGGCCGAACCCTCACCCACGTGAAGGACTGGTTCTCGTGATCGTCACGGTGACGTTGAATGCGGCGATCGATCGGACACTGACGGTCCCGAACTTCCAGCTGGGCCAGCGTCACCGCGCCAGCCAGGGTCTGACGCTCGCCGGCGGCAAAGGGATCAACGTCGCGCGCGCTCTGAAGCGGCTGGACGTCCCCGTGGTCGCGACGGGCCTCGCCGGCGGGCGCACGGGAACGCGCATCGTCGAGGAATTGACCTCCGAGGCGATCCTCAACGACTTCGTGCGGATCGCTGACGATTCGCGCACCTCGACGGCGGTCGTCGATCCGACGGCGGCGACCTACACGGAGATCAACGAGTGGGGGCCCCATGTGGAGCCCGAGGAGCTCGCGATGCTGCTCGAGAAGATCAGCTACCTCGCGCGCGGCGCCGACATGGTCGTGTTCGCCGGCACTCTGCCGCGGGGTGTCGACGACGCGTTCTACGGGGAGGCGATCCGAGATCTCAACCGGCGCCACGTGCCGGCAGTCCTGGACTCGGAAGGGCCGCCGTTGCGCCTGGGCGTCGAGGCAGAGGCGTTCCTCGTCACGCCGAATCAACGTGAGGCCGAGGGACTCGTAGGCCAGGAGCTCGGGGACGACGAGGACTACATGATGGCGCTCGACCGAATCGCGGACATGGGCGCGCGCAACGTGCTGATCACCGCCGAGACCCGCAGCTTCGGGCTCTTCCGCGCCGAGCGGAAGCGAACGCTGTTTCGCGCCGACGCTCCGCTGGTAGAGCCTGTGTCCGCGGTCGGCTCCGGGGACGTCCTCCTCGCGGCCTTCCTTGCTGCGCGGGTCGCAGACAAGCCGCTCGAGGACTCGCTGAAGATCGCGGTGGCCGCCGGGGCGGCCTCGACGCTCGAGGTCGGAGCCGGGCGCTTCGAGCCGCGGGAGGCGACTCGGCTGCAGAGCTCGGTCCACGTGCGGGTGCTCGAGCCGGTCGCGGGCTGATGTCTTGGCGGGGTGCTAGCGTGACGCGATGGGAGTCGAGCTAGCGCCCGGACAGGTCGAGCGGCTCCTCGAGCTCGACCGGAAATTCGGCCGAGAAGGGCTGACGTTCGATGACGTTCTGCTCGTTCCGGCCGAGTCGCGCGTGCTGCCGAACGAGGTCTCGACCGCGACGCGACTGACGCGCGGCATCGCGATCGAGATCCCGATCGTCTCCGCTGCGATGGACACGGTCACCGAGGCGAGGCTCGCGATCGCGCTGGCGCGTGAAGGTGGGATCGGGATCGTCCACCGCAACCTGTCGATCGACGCGCAGATGGCGGAGGTCGACAAGGTGAAGCGCTCGGAGTCCGGGATGATCGTCGAGCCGGTCACCTTGCCACGGGACGCGGTCGTTTCCGATGCGCTCGAGCTGATGGCGACGTACCACATCTCCGGTGTGCCGATCACCGACGAGACGGGCCTGCTCGTCGGGATCCTGACGAATCGCGATCTCCGTTTTGCACCCGACGCGTCGCAGCCGGTGTCCGCGTTGATGACATCACGCGACCTGGTGACGGCGCCACTCGGGACGACGCTTGCAGAGGCGGAGGCGATCCTCCACCGCCACAAGATCGAAAAGCTCCCGGTCGTCGACTCGGAAGGACGGCTGAAGGGGCTGATCACCGTCAAGGACATCCAGAAGAAGATCGAGTTCCCCAAGGCGACGAAGGACGAGCGGGGACGATTACGTGTCGGCGCCGCAGTCGGTGTCGGTCCCGATGCGTGGGAGCGGGCGGAAGCGCTCGTCGACGCTGGTGTCGACGTACTGGTCGTCGACACTGCGCACGGCCATTCGGCGTCGGTGCCGGAGATGGTGCGGCGGATCAAGTCGGAGTTCGACGTCGAGGTCGTTGCGGGCAACGTGGCGACGGCCGAGGGAACGGAAGCTTTGATCGCTGCAGGTGCAGACGCGGTAAAGATCGGAGTCGGACCGGGTGCGAGTTGTACGACCCGGGTGGTCGCCGGCGTCGGCGTCCCTCAAGTCACGGCGATCTACGAATCCGCGCAAGTCGCAGCGCAACACGATGTTCCGCTCATCGCGGACGGCGGA
>DASVEU010000258.1:0-8562 GCA_036380395.1 Gaiellaceae bacterium | reverse complement strand
GACACGGAATCTGTCAGCAGCCCACTCGTTGTCGCGATCTCAGAGCATCGGACGGCGGAAGGGGAGCTGTCGGAGGTGCTGCCAAACGGAGCGTTGCGCACCTACTGGGTAAAGGCGGTGCCGTTCTTCGACGCCGGGCGATATCTCGGGGCTGCAACGTACGTGACAGTCGTTGCAGAGCGACCGTCCGTTTGACCTCGTAGGCGGGTTTGATGAAACGCTCGAGCGCGACGATGAACGACGCGATCGAGCCCTTGCGCTACGAGATCACCGATCTTGCCCGCTCCAGGATCTTCAATCACTTCCGTATGTGCGTCAGGTCTTCTCGTACGGCTTGTAGCGGTGGTGGAGGAGGATTGCGTTGCCGTCCGGGTCGCGGAACCCGGCCCCATGGCAGACGCCCGAGTCCCACATGTCATTGACCTCCACGCCGGCGGCCTCCAGCTTCGCCTTCGCCTCGGCCACGTCGGGGACGCGGAAAGCAATCGTTCCGGGCGGCAACGGCGTGAACTCGGAGTCGTGGGTATGCGGTGTCATCACCGCAAGCGTCACGTTGCCGGTCTCGTACTCGACCCAGTCGTCGTCCGGCGAGTTCGGGTTCCTCTCGAGGCCCAGTACCTCTCCGTAGAACTGGTTCGCCCTCTGCATGTCCGTCACCGGGATGCGGATGTAGTCGACTCGCTGCACATCAATCACGGGCCCGTACCTCCCGCGTCAGAGTCGACCCACTCGCCGCCAACGAGGTTCTGCAGCGTTCGAACGCTTACGGCCATGGCCGAAATCTATGCCCCGTCCTGAACGACGTCGAGCATCGCATCGATCAGGAGAGACATCGAGTGGACGGCGCTCAATCCGATCAGCTGTTCGTGCTGCGGCTCAAGCGGGAGGGAGTCAAGCACTCGGTGAAGATCGCTCGCATGCACGGCATCGAGCTTCGCATGCAGAACGAGTTGTCTGAAGCCCGCGCGCGGGAGCCCGGTCTTCTCGATCAGTCGCTCGACCGTGTCGGGCCGCGGATGGTACGCCTCGAGCTCCAGGTACCCGAGGATGGCGACAGGGTGGTAGTGGAAGATCCAGAAGTACTGCGCGCCGACGAGCGCGGCCATCTTCGGCGACGGCAGCCGCGCCAGGAGTGCGTCTGCGTCCACCCCGAGTGCTTTGAGATCCTCGCGAGCTGCGCCGCCGGGCTCGTCACTGTGCGTTTCCTCCCGAATGTGCCGTTCCAGATATTCGGCGAGTCCCGCGGCGACAGAATCGTCGTGCGCAAGCTCGCGCGCCCGCTTCACGGCAACCTCCATAAGCGGGACCATCGTGCTCGCGAGGGGGTAACCAGCAGCCAGATACCGCGGCAATAGCTCGCGCGCGCGCGGGTGTTCCAACAGCAGGCGCGCGGGCCGGCCGATGAAGGGGTGGATGAGCTCGATCGTTCGGGCGAGACGGGCGCTGGCGGTCAGCTCCCCATCCGAAGCTAGAACCAGTGGATGTACTCCCTGAACTCCGACTCCTCTGGAGAAAGTCCGGCGCGATCAAAGCGCTGCTTGACAGAAATAAGAGCGTCGACTGACTCCCTGGGAAGGTCGTTTATGACCTCTTGGTACTTCTCCGGAAGGGGAGACTTCCGGAACATCCCCTCCTTCTCGAGCCTCTCGAGGTTGTCGTTCTCATAGCCGGATTCCATACGACCTCCTTTCCGCGGTCTTCAGTCGCCGCGCCTCGAGCGAGACCGCACGATGTTAACCCCCGGGGCGAGGTTTTACGACAGCGCGCCCCCTGAGCTCTGCAAGCCTGCGACGAGCGTTCGCGGCAGCGACGAGGTTCCCCTTGCGCTCGTAATAAGCCAATGCCACGTCGAGTTCGGCGGCGGCTTGCTCCTTCCGCCCCGCCTCCGTGAGCACTTCTGCCAGGTCTGCACGTGCGTGTCCCTGCCTGTTGACCATGTCCGTCCTTTCCGCGAGGCGAATGGCCTCGCGGGCCAGCGACTCGGCCTCCGCATGCTTGCCGTCGCGAGCGAGGACCTTCGCGCGCACCTGCCGCCACACCATCTGCGACACGACGTCGTCGTTCGTGCTCAACTCCTCGGCCACGTCCGTCCACTGCCGCGCTTCGTCGAGACGGCCGAGCGCATACAGCGATTCGGCGAGCTGCCCGCTCGCGAGGGAGCGGACGGCAGTGTCGCCGAGCTGCTCGAGCAACTCGCAGCTCCGTCTGGCGTTCAGCTCCGCGGCGGAGGGGTCGCCCGCGAGTGTCTCGACCTCCCATCCGATCATCCCTTCGGCGGCCAGCGAGAAGGTCTGGCCGAGTGCTTCCGCGCTCGCGTGTCCTGCAGCCGCCAACGCACGTGCCCGGTCGAAGGCGCCGCGCATGGCCTCGAGCACAGCCTGGTCATTCAGGGCGATTGGGTGCTGGGACTGCTGTTCTCTGTGCCAGTCCAGGACCTCGTCGACCGGAGTGGGGCCGTGAAAGAGCGCAGTGCTCTTCCACGCGGGAAGTTCTCTTTCCCAGCGCGCGTAGCCGGCCCGTCGCGCGTGATCGAGTGCATGGTCGACCGCGGCGAGCATTTCACCCCAACCGCAACGGATCAGCTGTGCCCACGCAATCGCCAGCCAGGCCTCGGTCAAAGCCGCCTCGTCGCCCACGTGCTCGAAGAGCGGCAACGCCTCTTCGGCGAGTGCAAGGAGCTCGTCGCTCGGAGAGGTCTCGGAGCCTTCCTGACTGGGCGTCTGCGTCGAGATCCGCAGAGTCATCAGCCGGGCGCGCATCGCGCCGCATTGATCGCCGGTTTCGACCGCACGCGCGGCGGCCTCCTGCGTAACTTCCTCAGCCTCGGCGAACTGACCCGAAAACAGGAGCGCTTGGCTGAGATCGAGCCGGAGCGCGACCGCTGGGTCGTCCGGCGGGCGGAGCGCGACCGCGCGCCGGAGCAGCTTGAGCGCGGCGCCCACATCGTTTCGCCCAAGCGCACGCGCCCCTGCACCCGCGAGGAGCCCCGCCGCACGAATCCCGAGTTCGCGCCCGTAGTCGTCGAGCGGTCGAAGTTCGAGCCGATAGCGAACGGCCTGTTCGAGGTGGTAGCCAAGGATCTCGTCCGCCTCGACCAGCTCAGAGGCGCGCTTGCCGAGCCAGTCGGCCAGGCGCTCGTGCAGCTCTGCGCGGGTCGCCTTCGGCAGCGAGTCGTAAGCGACGTCGCGGATCAGCAGGTGGCGGAAACGGTAGGCGTCGTCGCGTTTCAATTGCGGCCGGTCCGGACCCAAGAGCTCCTTGCGCACCAGCGCGGCCAAGCGCGAGCCGATCTGCGTCTCCTCCGGCGCGAGCGCCTGCACGGCACCGCGATGGAAAACGCGGCCCTCCACCGCAGCTCGCTGCAGCAACGCTCGCTCGTCCGGGTCGAGCTGATCAAGCCGGGCAGTGAGGAGTGCGTGGATCGTAGGCGGCACCGAGACGTCCCGCTCCGGCGAATCGCGCAGAAGCGCGATCATCTCCTCGACGAAGAGGGGGTTGCCCTCGGCCGCTTGCCGAATTCGTCCCTTCAGCGCACCGGTGCGCAGGGAGTCCGTCGCGAGGTGCTCGATCAACTGATCGGTCTCGTCACCGGAGAGGGGCTCGACGACGACAGTTGCCGAGTTCAGCATGCCCCCGCCCCAGGCCGGATGCCGCTCCAGCAGCTC
The DNA here is from genome assembly GCA_036380395.1 of Gaiellaceae bacterium. Lineage (GTDB taxonomy): Bacteria > Actinomycetota > Thermoleophilia > Gaiellales > Gaiellaceae > 3-1-20CM-4-69-9. The sequence goes on along the minus strand of DASVEU010000258.1, from coordinate 4,897 downwards.
CGGTCGCGCGAGGCAGCAGAGCAACAGGCCCGCGTCACGCGACAGAACCGCGACCTGCTCAATTAGCTCGAGAAAGGCAGGCTCGCCCCACTGGATGTCATCGAAGACGCACACGAGCGGAAGCTCGCGGGCGGCCGCCTCGAGCAGCCGCCGGACGGCAAACGCGATCTCTTCGATTGAATCCATCGCGTCGTCCGGACCGAGGAAGCCCCGAAGCGTCGCGAGCACCTCCCCATCGAGCGGGAGCTGCGCAAGCCGCGGTTCGAGTTGGCGCACGATCTCGACCACTGGCCAGTAGGTGATGCCCTCGCCGTACGAGAGGCACCGGCCACGGAGCACGGCGACGCCGTCGAGCGCTGCCAGGAACTCGTGGGCAAGCCGTGACTTGCCGACTCCTGCAGCTCCCAGAATCGTGACGAGCTGGCACGACCGATCCCGCTGCGTCTGCTCGAACGCCTCCCTCAGGCGGCGAAGCTCGGTCTCCCGACCGAGCATCGGGACATCGAAGCGACGTGCGAAACCGGTCTCACCGCGGACTGCCAGGAGCCGCCACGCGGACACCGGCTCTCTCTTCCCCTTCACGGCAAGCGGCGCAAGTGGCTCGGCAACGACCGCGTGCCGAACGAGTGCGAGTGTCTCGGCGCCGAGGAGGATCTCGCCGGGCGCGGCGGCCTGCTCCAAGCGAGCGGCGAGGTTGACCGGAGCGCCGGTCGCGAGCCGCTCTTCGGTCCCGGTCACCACCTCACCCGTGTTGACACCGATCCTCAGCACCAACCGATTTCCATATTCGCGTTCGAGCTCCTCGTTGAGCGACACCATCGCGTCGCGCAGTACGCGCGCGGCGCGCACCGCGCGAAGCGCGTCGTCCTCGTGCAACACAGGCACGCCGAATACCGCCATCACCGCGTCGCCGATGAACTTCTCGACGGTTCCCCCGTGCGCCTCGATCACCTGCTGCGCGGTCTCGAAGTACCTCGTCAGCATGCGACGAAGGCTTTCCGGATCCAGCCCTTCTCCTAGCGCGGTCGAAGCAATGACGTCACAGAAAAAGACCGTGACGCGCTTGCGCTGCTCCCGCGACGAGACGGTCGCTGTTGGCGAACCACACCGCGCGCAGAACTCGAACGCCTTCGCGCTGTAATGGCCACAGTTCGGACAGTGCGGCATAAGTCGAGTTTACGACCGGCCACGACCAAGGACGAGGTCGAGTTTTGCCGCAAACCGAACCCGATACCGAGTTCGAGATCCGCTTACGCGGACGTAAGCGTCAACGCCAGACGATTCCGGTCGGCGTGCTGACCGTGTAGGTGCGTTCTCGTGTTCCGTGCCCTTATGTGTAGGCCCTTGCGAGTGCCTTCTCGAGCGCCTGCTTTCCATCCTCCAGGACGGCGTTGCCGTGGGCGGGAAGCACGATGGCGATCGGCAGGTCGAGCAGCGGCAGAAGCGCCAGACGCGTCCGCTCCTGCTCCGCCTCGAACTTGAACCAGGGGGACAGCCGCAGTCCACCGTGCTGGTCCCCGACCACGGCATCGGCGAGGACGACGGCCCGCGCTCCCTCGAGCCAGAGCGCGACCTCGTCCTGGCGCCCTGCGTCGAAGGCGCGCACGCCCTGAGGCTCGCCACCCAGCCGGGCGTCGTACCGCTTCGCGACCGCGTCGCGACTGCGCGCGTGCCAGTGGATCGTGGTGAGGACGACCACCGGCTTTCCACTCGCTTCGATCCGAGCGTCGAGTTCGGGCCACAACGAATCGGGCACGAGCGGGTCGACGAGGACGAGCGCGTCCGGCGTGACGTGCAGCGCGGAGGCGACTTCACGATACGACTCGTCGAGGTAGTCCTCCTCGGGCTTCCACTCCGGGTGCGGTGTCACCCAGCGCGCCAGGTCGGGGCGGATGTCCTCGATCATGCCCTCTCGCCCTGGTTGGCGTTGAACGCTCCAGGCGCGTTGGTGACGGATTCGCGATCCACCTCGTAACTATGCCCGCCCCACGCGTCTAGCGGATCTGGCCGGACAGGACCGAGTCGGAACGGGGCGGCTAGCTGCGAAGTGCCGCGTTGATCGCGGACGCCACCGACTGGCCGTCGGTCGGCGACTTGAGCGCCACCGGCCGCAGCGTCCCGCCGGTCTTGCCGACGAGGATCGTCGGCGTCGCCTGCACGTTGTCTGCCACCGCCTGCTGGTCGAAGGCGTCAGCGCGCGTGTTGACGGTCGCGGAGCTCCGGGTGGAGAGAAGCTGCGGCACGTCGAGGCCGGGGATGCTGGAGGCTGCAGACTCGATCATCTGGTCGTTCAGCCACCCTGTGTTCTCGCTGCCCTGGTTCAGGTAGAGGACTTGCGCGAAGTTGAAGAGCTTGTTCTGCTCGCCTGCCGCGATTGCGGCGGCGCGGCCGCGCTGCGAGTCCGGGCCGATGAAGGCGATCGGGCGAGCTTCGATCTTCACCTTGCCGGTGCGCACGTACTGTCCGATTAGCCCGGGCATCGCCTGAGTCTCGAACTGCTGGCAGTAAGGACACTGCAGGTCGACGTACTCGACGACCGTCACCGGCGCCGACCTCGACCCGAGGACGTTGCCACTCTGCGGGATCCCTGAGAGGAGACGCTGGACGTCGGCGGCGCCCGGCAAGGCATTCACGAGCGAGCCACGCGCCGGCGTCGAGGCCTTGGACGATCCGGCACTGAGAACGACTCCGAGCGTGAGGCCAATCGCGGCGAGCACGATCACCGCCGCGGCGGTGAGAAGGGCGCGCCGCGACACCTGCCGGCGCCGGCCTTTCCTCTGGACGGGCGGGGGCCCGGTCCTGGCTGCGCCGCGCTGCCGCTTGCTCTGTTTTCCGCTAGGCATCTGTAATCAAGGTAGCGGCGTCGGCTACGTCTCCGCCTTCGCTTCCGCTGTCGGGACCACGGGCTCGATCGCGCTGAACAACAGAGCGGCGAAAACGAGGACGAACGCGGTCAGCGCGAGCGTCGGGATCGTCACGAAGCCGAACTCGTTGATCCACTTCGTCGCGCACCCGCCAGGCGCGGAGAGCAGGCAAGCCTGCGCCTGCTTGACGACGCCGTTCTCGACGAGAAGGTGGTACGTCGAGACGCCGGCGCCGACGAGCGGCAGTGGGAGCAGGTACCTGGCTGCGCGATGCTCGTCCGCGAGCGCCATCAGGAGCGTCGTGATCGAAAGCGGATACATACAGATCCGCTGAAACCAGCAGAGCTCGCAGGGGACGAAGTGCGCAACCTCGGAGAAGAAGAGACTGCCCCCGGTCGCCACTGCGGCGACGAGGAACGCCAGCCAGAGCTCGTAACCCCAGAGCCAACGTCGGAATGTGCGCAACGGCAGGCGGTGGCCGGACAGCCAGAGCAAGCCGGTGAGAAGCAGGAGCCCGGCGAGGACTAGCCCGACAACACCGAGCGCTGCCAGCGTGACGATCAGGGCGTGAGTCACGCCGTCAGCCTGCCAGGGTGGACTGCCCTTTAGGCGGGCGTGGGTTCCAGGAGACGCCCGTCCTGCATCCGGATCGAGCGGTGCGCCTTCTCCGCGATCTCGGCATCGTGCGTGACGAGGATCACCGTGTGTCTCCGCTCCTCCGAGAGCGAAGTGAGCAAGTCAACGACCTCCGTGCCGGTGCGCGAGTCGAGATTCCCGGTTGGCTCGTCTGCAAGCACGACCCGCGGCTCGGTGGACAATGCACGCGCGATTGCGACACGCTGCTGCTCTCCACCCGAGAGCTGCGAAGGGAGATGGTCGGCGCGGTCGCTCAATCCCACTTCCTCGAGGAGGGCAAGCGATCGGGCTCGGAGCTCGTCTTCCGGTACTCCCGTGGGCGCGAGCTTCGCTTCGACGTTTTGCAGCGCGTTCAACGTCGGAATGAGATTGAACGTCTGGAAGACGAAGCCGAACGCACGCAAGCGGAGGTCTGCGAGCTCGTTGTCGGCGAGGGCGTTCAGGTCGCGTCCCTCGAAGAAGATCTGCCCCGACGTCGGGCGGTCGAGCGCGCCCAGCAGCTGCAGCAGCGTCGTCTTTCCGGAACCGCTCGGGCCGACGAGCGCGACGATCTCTCCGTGCTCGATCGTCAGGTCGATGCCGCTGAGCGCGTTGATGGTCGCCTCCCCGCGCCGAAAGCTTCGGGTCGCATTGCGGACGTCGTAGAGGAGATCGCCTGTCATTCCATCTGCCTCAACGCGTCGGCCGGACGCAGTCGCGCGGCGCGCAGAGCTCCGGCCCCGCCGGCGATCAGTCCGCCTGCGAGTGCGAGCGCGAAACCGAAGAGGAGCAGGGAAAGGCTCAAAGGCGCCGTCAAGGAAACGGACGTCGACGCCGTGCGAGCAAGCGCTTGGCCGAGTCCGAGGACGTCGTTGGCGCCGGCCGCGCCGGTCGTCGAGCTCGCCGTGAGGCTTGGGCCGAACGCGCCGATCGTAGCGGCCGCGAGCACGCCGAGGACAACACCGACGAGGCCGCCGGCAACCCCGGTGGCGAGGCACTCGCCGAGCACCTGCCGGACGACGAGCCGCTGCGACCAGCCGAGCGCCTTCAGCGTCCCGATCTCACGAACGCGCTTGCCGATCGACGACAGCGTCAACAGGGCTGCCACCAGGAACGCTGCGACAGCAGCAATGATCGCAAGCACGAGGCCGAGGTTGTGCGAGAGGTTCGCCGCGTCGACGAGCGAGCCGTTGATCGAAGCAGCGACCTGCTTTGCACTTGCGACCTGCGCGCCCGAGCCGAGAGCCTGCTCGATCTCCTGTTGCACCTTGGCGACGTCGGAGCTGCTCGTCGCGCGGACGAGGACGACGTTCGCGAGTCCCTTCTGGCCGGCCAGCTTCTGCAGCTGGGCGAGCGGGATGTAGACGTCTGCCGTTTGACCGCCGAGTGGCGGACGCACGAGCCCGACGACCTTGAAC
>DASVEU010000257.1:0-5478 GCA_036380395.1 Gaiellaceae bacterium | reverse complement strand
GCCGGAGGTCGCCGGTTCGATCCCGGCACGCTCCACTTGTTACGCGCCACCCGCTGGGCGCGTTGCGGTGCTCTCCGTAGTCAAGTTGCCTCAGGCGACAGTACGCTCGCCCAGGCCGGCGTTCTGGCCCTACCCCCTACTTACTGCGGTATGGGCAAATCGCACCATCGAGCGACTGTTCAATCGGACCTTGACAGCCAGCGACTACGCAGCTCGCCCATGCCGGGAATCGCGTTGAGCTCCGTGATCGTCGTAGCGGCGGCCCGCGCCTCGGGCCAGCTTTGCTGGATTGCGGCCCAGGGGCCGCGCCGGAGGTGCACGGCGATCATTCCCGCCCGCGCGGCGGGCACGATGTCGTTGTCGATCCGGTCTCCGATGTAGACGACGTCCTCCGGCGAGGCCTCCGCAGCGACGGCAATCTTCGCGAAGAACTCATTGTCTGGTTTTTCAACCTTCCACCGCTCCGACGAGGCGATGAAGTCGACGTCGACGTGCCGAGACAGGAACCGCTCGATCTCCGTGCGCATGTTGCCGGCGATCCCGACGACCCACCCCTTCCGCTTGACGGCCCGGATGGCGGGGAGCGCGTCGTCGTAGAAGTCCCCAGGCTCGAACTGAACCGGCTCATAGGGTTGCGCCGCGCCGAGCAGCTCGAAGACGTCGCGGTGGCGCCCCCGGCGCTCGATGACAGCTCCGAGCGTCGAGAAGAAAACCGACGGCGACCAACCGTACTGCCCGGCAATGGCGCCCCAGACCCGGTCCTCGTTCACGAGCGTGTAGCCGAAGTCGAAGACGACGGCACGACACCCGAGAACCTGTCCCGGACGCAAGCGCGTCGAGCCGCGTCCGAGATCAGACATGCGGCAGACGCTAGCCGGTGCGCTCATCCGGCCGCCGAGTGCCCCGGCTCACCCAGCCGCGCTCTCCCTTCATTCCCGCACGCTGGCCCAGCCCGTAGACCTCGCCCTAGGTGAACCACTCCGGGGAACCTGAGGTTGCGCCCTATCCGCTCCGCCCGGGAGACGAAACGTTCGAGGCGTCGTACCCGAGCGGGTTCTGCGACACGTTCGGCAGCGAGCATGGCGGGGACGATGTGCCGAGCATGCATGGTTCCTCCGTTCTGTAGCGCTCCGCTCGCCAAGCCCGGATGCTCATCCGCTTGCCGAGTAGGTGAACTGGCCGTGAGGGAAGTACGGCTCGAACCAGATCGCCGTCGCCTCCCAGTTGTGGGCCCCTTCAGCCACGCGATACGCAAGCGTGTGACGCTGCCATCGCGGGTCCTGATCGAGCCCGGAGAGAGCCTCGGCGACCTCGCGAGCCTTCTCGGTCGCCAGCTTGGAGCAGTACGTGGTAGCGGCCACTCCCCAGTCGAGCCGTGTCACGCTGTTGGCGCGGAGCACGTCCGCGGCCCGCGCCGGCAGCAAGGACAGGAGCTGAGATGCAGCCTTCGGCGGCGAGGTTTCGATGCACACTGCGTAGTGCGATGGCACGTAGGCCTTGACCTCACGAATGGCCCACGCGCTCGGCGGCAGCACCGACGCCGGGTCAGTGAGCAGCGCGTCGACCCGCCGGAGAGCCGAAAGCTGCTCCGGCGTCGCCGTCTGCTCCCCGGACCCAGCGGGTAACCACGCGAGGCGGACGAGCCGGTCGCCGCGGGGTACCTCCACTAACCCCCAGTCGGCCGGACCTGGCGGAACGAGGAGTGGGGAGCTGCCGACCAAGCCCACTCCCGGATATGGGGCCGGGACAGTCTCGAGGAGAGTGCGACTGCCGTCGAAGAGTCCGGCGACCGCCGACCGCAGGAGCTCCACGCCCTCCGGCGTGAGTCGTTGCTCGAGATAGCCGGAGGTGAGCTCGTTCGCGCCCTCGGGGATGGAGCCCGACCGAGACCAGATGATTCGCCCGTCGGCGTACACCCAGGAGCGGACGAGGGCTCCGTTGGTCGCGCTCCTGCCCAACCAAAGGACGACGAGTTCGCCGCTTTCCGGGGCGCTGGGCGTCGCTCCCTGTGGCGGCAAACCGATGAAGCCCCTGTCGAGGATGAAGGCGCGCACCGCGAGCGCAGAGGCGGTTGCCACAACGACGACGAGGGCCGCCGCGGCGAGCATGAGCACGAGCCGGCGACGCCGACCGCGGAACGCGCTGGGGCGCAGGCGCCCAAGCAGACCGCGGCCGTTCCGAGCCGTGCGGGCTCTATCGAGAACGTCGTCCCAGTCCCCGATGAGCGGCTCGGGCGCCAGCGCGGCGAACCGCGCGGCCAGCAGACTCTCGTCGTACGTGCTCATGCCGTCACCTCATTGATCGAAAGCTCGGCGCCGAGCTGCTCGTGCGCCTTCGACAGCGTCGCCGCGACCGTTCCCTCGGCGATTCCGAGCACGTCGCCGATCTCGGAATAGGACAAATCCGCGAAGTACCGCAGGAAGATCGCCATCCGTCGCTGCCGCGGCAGTGTCTGTACTGCGGACGCAAGCGCCGGATCGTTCGTCTCGTCCACGAAAGCCACCTCCGGCACCTCGTCCAGCGAGAGTTCGCGCGACCCCTGCGAGCCGACCGCGACGCGAAACGCGATTCGCCACACCCACCCCTCGAGCGACCCGTCACCGCGGAATCCGTTCTGGTTCTGCAGCGCGCGTGCGAACGCCTCTTGCACGACATCGCGTGCGCTCTCGACACTGCCCGTTACCGATGCGAGCATCACCTGGAAGGCGCCCTGCCGTCGCCGGTAGAGGTCTTCCAGGTCGGAGTCAAGGGGACCCATGCTCATAAGAGCTAGATGGCAGGCGAAACCTTTACTGGGCCCGATGTATCCATCGTGAAGCGATCATGACCGTGGGTCGCACCGGGCGTCCCACCGCATCCCAGGCCGGGCGTCCCGAGACATTGCTTGAACACCTCGCGCTGGCAGCAGCAGCCCGCCGACCTCGACCGGCCTTCCGCCCACACCGGTAACGGTCAAACGTTGTCCGGCCTGCAAGCGCGGTGCAGACCCCGGGTAGAGGGAATCTGCGAAGTTCAGCTGGCAGCAGCAGCCCGCCGAGCTCGACCGGCCTTCCACCCACACCGGTAACGCTCACAGAAGACGCAGTTACCTTCGGTCATGTACGCATCTTCGACGAGTTCGAGGCGGCCCGTGGGCCAGAGGACATTCGCGAACAGTGGCCCAACCGACGGAGCCGACCGTCATCGAGGCGCGATGCCAGCCTGTTTCACACGGCCCGACCATGCCGACACAACGATCATCGGCCCTGTCCAGGGGCCGCCGGCGTAGCCACTCGGAAAGATGCGGTACGAAAGTAGGTGCTCCAGCACGACTGGCTCGCGCCAGTCCCAACCTCGACGGTTTGCCTCGGCACGAGCGACGTCGAGCGCTTGCTCTCGGGAGTACCTTCGGACGATCGGCACGACGAAGAAGGTTGCCAGGCGCTCAGGTGACATTCCCGAACGCTGGCCCAGGTCACGGCTACCTGTCCAGGAATAGCGAGTGGATGCAGGGCTTGACGGTCTCCGCCTGCGCAGCGGGGTCTCTTTCTGCAGTGTCTCTTCCTGCGGCTTGTGCGTGACCCCTACGCGGGGTCGATCTCGCGGCTCACGATCCAGGCGTGCTTGCCGACCTGCCGTACCCTCGCGAACCCGTACTGCTCGAACAGCTCGGCGGTCGCGCTGAACAGGAACCGGCCTTGAGCCTCCCGTCCGGCGGTTACCTCGGAGATCGCTTCGACGAGACCGCCGCCGCGGGCGGCGATCTGGGCGAGCGCGCCCTCCAGCCCGGCCCGCGCGACTCCGCGGCCGCGATGGCCTTTGTCGACGAAGATGCAGGCGATCCGCCAGCGCGCACGAGGCGGCGGGTTCTTCAGGTACTCACGCTGGTGCTTGAGCCCGAGTTCCTCCGGACTGCCGTACTGGCACCAGCCCTGTGCGAGGTCGTCCTCGTCGAAGACGAGTGCGGCATGAGCACGGCCCGCCCTGACCAGCTCCTCCTTCAGAGTGCGGGGATCGCTGACGCCGCGCTGGTACTCGGAGTGATGGGCGATGCACCAGCACCCTCCGTAGACCCCGTTGTTGCGCTCGACGAGCTCCGCAAAGGCGTCCCACGTCGACGCGTCGAGCGGGCGGGTCTCGTAGGAAGCCCCCTCGGCCGGGCTCGCCCCTCCGGATATCTGTGCTGATCGCTTGGCCATCGGCGGCTTCAGTCGAGAGCTTATTCCGGGTCGTCGAGAGCAGGCGGAACGAGAGTGCTCGGGTGACATTCCCGAACGCTGGCGCAGGCGACCTTCACTACCCACCCACTGCCCGCGTGGGCCGACTTACGAGGAAAGTCGCTCAGCTTGAAGCCGCATTCTCGAGATACCGAGCGATCGGCCACGCGCCATCGCTCGTGTTCGAGATCACCGTGAGCGTCACGCGTGCGCGCGGATCGTGCACGGACCGGAAAGAGACACCCGCGTCGTTCCCCTCCAGGAGGACGGCGTCGTTCGACGCGTGGAGCCAGAAGCCCAGCCCGTAGCGCTTCGAGTTTTTCGGCGCGTCGCTGCGCGGCCGAACCATCTCCGAAACCCAGTCCGTGGAGACGATCCGACCGGCGAAGAACGCCCGCCAGAACGAGCTCATGTCCGCGGCCGTGGAGTAGATCCCGCCGTCGCCGCTCCCCCGCACGGGGAGATGGAAGACGTTGCTCCTCCACGCGCCGTCGACCTCGACGTAACCGAGGGCGGTCCGGGCGGGGAGCTCGTCGGAGCGCAGGAACGCCGTGTCCGTCAATCCGGCGCGCCGGCACACGCGCTGCTCGACCAGCTCGTGGAAGGGCATGCCGCTCGCGCGTTCGGCAATGAGCGCCAGCACGACGTAGCCGGCGTTGCAGTACGCGAAGCGCTCGCCGGGCGCGAACTTGCTCGCGTGGCCGTCGAGCACCGCGAGGTAGTCCTCGGTGGTCGCGAGCTCGTGCACTGGTACCGGCATCACGTACTCCTCGACCTCGAATCCGGCTTCCTCGTCGAGGTAGTCGCCGATGCCCGACCGGTGCGACAGGAGGTGCTCGACCGTCACGCCCTCGTCGATCATCGGCAGATCGCTGCCGAGGACGGAGCGGGCGGGCGTCGAGAACTCGAGCACGCCTTCCTCGATCAGGGTCACGACGGCGAGCGCCGTGAAGCCTTTCGCTCCGCTCGCGAGTCCGAAGCGCGTGTCCACCGCGTTCGGGATCTCGAAGCCGCGATGCGCAAGGCCGTACGCCCTCGCGAGCTCGATCCGCTCGCTTTGGTCAATCCGAACGACACCCGAGAACCCTGTCCGGGACGCAAGCGCGTCGAGCCCGCCTCCGAGATCAGACATGTGGCAGACGCTAGCCGGTGCGTGCATCCGGCCGCCGAGTGCCCGGGCTCACCCAGCCGCGCTCTTCCCCGTTCTGGGACATTCCCGCTCGCTGGCCCACGCGACGGGGCGTGTGTTGGGACGTGCGCTTGCGACACGCCCGAACCTGGC
>DASVEU010000256.1:0-9511 GCA_036380395.1 Gaiellaceae bacterium | reverse complement strand
CTCGGCGTGCTCCGCGGCGCAGACGCCATCGTGTTCTGCCACGACGCAAGCGCTCCGGTCGACGAGCTGCTGGCGGTCATGGACGAGGTGACGGAAGCTGAGATCGAACGCCCGGCGGCGATCGCGGCGACGAAGAGCGACGAGGCCGACGGGGCGAAGCTGCGCGCGGCGTTCCCGGAGCTTCAGGTGGTCGAGGTCAGCGTGCTCGACGACGCGAGCGTCGAGCGCCTGCGCGAGACGATCTGGCGGCTGACCGGACTGATGCGCGTCTATCTACGGGACGACGAGCATCCGATTGCACTGCATCCGCCCGCCACCGTGTTGGACGTCGCCGACACTATCCACCACGACCTCGGCGAGCGGTGCACGGGAGCCCGAGTCTGGGGTCCCTCGTCGCGCTTCGACGGTCAGCAGGTTGGCCGCGCCCACGTGCTGCTGGACGGTGACACGGTCGAGATCCTGGACTAACTAAGGCCAGCGCAGCTCGCGCTGCTCGACACGCTCGGCCTCCCGCCAGTCGTCACGCGTCGGCACGAATACGTCGATGACGACCGCACCTTCCGGCCCGACTTGGACCTCGTGCGGGACGTTGCCGGGAATCGACCACGTGTCGCCCGGACCGAGCTCGCGGCTCTCGTCACCGACGCGAAACACGAGCGAGCCACTGAGACACATCCCGAGCTGCTCGTTCTCGTGCTGGTGCTCCGGAACATGGCTGTCGGCGTCGAGCTCGATCACGCCGAGGGTGATCCTCTCGCCGTGAACGACGCGACCGTGCACGCTGTTCCAGATCCGTTGTAGGTCGAGCGAGGAGAGACCGGCGAACGCGCTCACGACTCAACCTTGTCAGAACGGTGCCAGCGCATGAAGCCGCACTCGTCGCAGGAGTAGGCGATCGCCTGCAGCCCTCCCTCCAGGGCCTGGAGTGTCGAGATGCCGTCGAGGAGGACCCACTTCGAGCCGCCGCACATCGGGCACTTCCGGTCTTCGTCCGTGATCTCCTGACCCACGTCGGTGAGCCTAGCGCCCGCGCCGAACTACGCATCCAGCAGCCGGTAACCGACACCCCACACGTTGACAACGAACACGCCGCCGGGCGAGGCGGCCGACAGCTTCCGGCGAAGGCGAGAGGCGTGCGAGTCCAGCGTTCTCGTGCGTCCCAACGAGCGGAAGTCCCAGACCTCCCGCAGCAGGTGCTCCTTTGTGAACACACGAGTGGGATCCGTCATCAGCTTGAGCAGCAACTCGTACTCCTTGCTTGCGAGGGCGACCGGCACGCCGTCGACCGTCACGCACCTCGTCGCGAGGTCGGCGGCGATCGGCCCCGCGCGCAAGGTCTCGTGGGCCGCCGGCGTCGTCCGCCGCAACACGGCCCTGATGCGGGCCAGTAGCTCCTCGTAGTCGAACGGTTTCGCCAGGAAGTCGTCGCAGCCACGGTCGAGTGCGCGGACGCGATCGACGGTGTCCGACTCCGGTTCGCCGAGGATGATGACCGGCACGTCGCCGTGACGCGCGCGGCAGGCGTCCAGCGCAGCCGTGTCTCCGAGGAGGACGAGATCCGGTCGCGCCTCGGCATCGACGACCTTGAAGCCGTCGTTGGTCAGATGCCGCTCGAGAAACCCGCGCGTGTCGGCTTGTGGTTCGGCAAGAAGCAGCGCCGTCGACATGTGAGCGAACGTAGCGCCGGCGCGAGGGTGAGACCAGATGTCCTTTCTCGCGAAAGCGTGACGAACGATCTACAAACGGCCACTTCGGACGACACCCCAAAGGAGCCACACTCCGAGCAGGCCGGAGAGCGCGAACCCGATGATCGAGATGACGTTGATCCCGAGCACGTGCGGGCCCGCCTTGGCAAAGATCCCGATCAGGCTCGAGCCGATCAGCCCGCCGGCGACGATCATCGCGATCACGAGCCGGTTGAAGACGACGTCCAACCGATTGAGCAGATCGTCGAGCCCCTTGTGCACGAAGCCGATCTCGATCTGCCCGTCCCGGAACTCCTCGAGCACGTCATGGATCTGGTACGGAAGCTCGAGCGCCATCGCCCCCAGGCGCAACGATTCCTTCCGCGCCCGGTTCGCCATTCGCTGCGGCGTGAACCGCTCCATCATCAGCCCGCGTGCGTACGGCCGCGCCACCTCGAAGACGTTGAAGTCCGGATAGAGATCGACGCCCACGGAACCGAGCGTCGCAATCGCCTTGTCCAGCAGGAGGAACCGCGACGGCAGACGGAGGTTCATCGAGTAGATCAGCTGGAAGGCCTCGCGGATGACCTGCAGCGGGTCGATCTCGGCGAGACTGGCCCCGTAGTACCTGTAGTAGATCTCGCGCAGCTCGGCGAGAAACTCCTCCTCCCGCTCCTTCGGGTAGCGCACGCCGAGCTCGGCCAGGCGGCGGGGCAGCGCGTCGACGTTCTCCGCGGCGGCATCGATGAACAGCCGGGTCAGCTTCGTGATGTCGTCGTCCGTCAGCTTCCCGACGGCGCCGAAGTCGACGAGACCGATCTGATCGCCGCTGCCGAGCACGAGCACGTTGGCCGGATGCGGATCGCCGTGGAAGAACCCGTGGCGGAAGATCATCGTCATCCACGTCTCCGTCATCAGGTACGCGATGTCGCGCCGGTCTTCGAGCGACCAATGTTCCGGATCCAGATCGGCGACCTGGATGCCGTCGATCCACTCGAGAGTCAGCACGCGGGTGCGCGTATAGCTCCAGAAGACCTTCGGCACGCGAACGTGCGGATGGCCGGCGAAGTGCCGGTGGAATGTGTCCGCGTTTCGTGCCTCCAGGCGGTAATCGAGCTCCTGGCGGATCGAGCGCGCGAACTCGTCCACGAGCTGCTGCGCGTCGATGAAGTCGAGCGCACGCACACGTTCCTTGGCGATGCGAGCCGCCTGATAGAGAAGCGCCACGTCCGCTTCGATCTGTCGCGGCGCGCCTTGGCGCTGAACCTTGACGGCAACCTGCTTGCCGTTCGGCAGCGTCGCGCGGTGCACCTGTCCGATCGACGCCGCGGCGATCGGCGTCTCGTCGAACTCCGCGAAGAGCTGGGCGATCGTGAGGCCGAGATCCTCCTCGATCACCTTCTCGACGTCCTCGATCGGAAACGGGCGGACGTCGTCCTGCAGGCCGCGCAGCTCGGCGATGATGTCGGGCGGGAGCACGTCAGGCCGCGTCGAGAGCAGCTGGCCGAACTTGACGAACGTCGGGCCGAGCTCGTCGAGCATCTCCCGCAGATGCTGGCCGCGCTGGGAAGGCTGACCGTCGACCTCGAGCCGACTCCCACGCCGCGGGAAGAGGTCGGTCAGCCGATGAGTGTCGAACCAGTAGCCGAAGCCGTGCCGGACCGCGACCTGAGCGATCTCCGACAAACGTCCGAAGTTGCGGGTTGCCGTTTGCGCCACTGCTTCAAGTGTTGCACGGAACTGTACGCTGGTCGTGTGTTGCGGCGGGAGCGGCTCAGGTCAGCCCTGATCCTCGCTGCGAAGCTGGCCGGCGCGATCGGCGTCGTCGTGCTCATCGTGATCGTGAAGCCCTTCGTGCGTTCCGGGCAGCCGTCGACCGGCGCCAATCTCCGGCCGTACGTCTCCGGTTTCCACAGCCCCACGTTCGTCGGAACGGCGCCTGGGCAGCCCGATCGTCTTTACGTCGTCGAGCAGGCCGGAACGATCCGCTACGTCGAAGGACGGCGCATCGCGGGAACCCTGCTCGACATCCGCTCGAGAGTCGCAAGCGGCGGCGAGCGCGGCCTGCTGTCGGTTGCGTTCAGCCCGACCTATGAGAAGGACCATCTGCTCTACGTCGACTACACAGACAAGCACGGTGATACGCGCATCGTCGAGTTCCACTCGCAAGACGGCAGGGCGGACCTCGCCAGCGCACGGCAGCTCCTTTTCGTGCGCCAGCCGTATCCGAATCACAACGGCGGTCAGCTGCAATTCGGCCCTGACGGGCTGCTCTACGTCGGCATGGGCGACGGCGGCTCAACCGGCGATCCCGGCAACCGGGCGCAGAACCGCCGCGAGCGGCTGGGCAAGCTGCTTCGGATCGATCCGTCCAAACGAGGCACACGCTGGCAGGTCGTCGGCTACGGCCTGCGCAATCCCTGGCGCTTCTCCTTCGATCGCGCAACCGGTGACCTGTACATAGGAGACGTGGGCCAGCAAGCCTGGGAAGAGATCGATTTCCGCGCGCACGGCCAACTCGACACCCTCGCGAACTACGGCTGGCGGGTCTACGAAGGGCGCGCACGTTACGGCGCCGGAGCTCCGGCGGGTCCCGGCGACCTGGTAGCGCCGGTCAGCGTCTACTCGCACGAGCAGGGCTGCTCGGTGACGGGCGGCTATGTCTACCGCGGCCGGAGCGCACCCGCCGCCTTTGGACGCTATTTCTTCGGCGACTGGTGCACCGGCACGATCTGGAGCCTGCGCGTCGACGGCGGTCGCGCCGTTGACCTGCGCGAAGAACAGCCCCACATCGGGCAGCTAGCGAGCTTCGGTGAAGGCGCAGACGGGACGCTCTACGCCGTGTCGGTCGGAAGCGGCCGCCTCTTCCGAGTGGTTGGTTAGAGAGGTCTGGTGTGGAATTCGGCCGTCGCCGGGGGGCGCTCCAGACCAAGTCGGGCAGTGCGGTCGTTCGCGGTGCGTAGCGGAGCTACGTGCCGCGGGCGAGCGTGCTGATCCGGCGCCGTGTCTGGTGCGTCATCCGGCCCGGCGGAATTTCACATCAGGCCTCTAAACCTTGAGCGCGCCGCGCTTCGCCCACGGGCCCGGTGGTGTCAGGAGCGACTCGACCCGCAGATACGCCACTCCGACGAGCGGCAGATCGGAAAGCCGCTCAACGCAGAGGTAGCGCGGACGCCATTCGGGCGCAAACTTGCGGCTGAAGATCAGGAGCCGTTCCAACTGGAAGAACCGATCGCCAACGCGCAACGTTGCCCGCGCGACGGACTGAAGCTTGTTGCGAGGCGTGTCGGCGATCAGATCGGCGAACACGCAGAAGTTGAGCGAGATCTCCTCCGCGTCGCGCTCACGCGCCCAGCCGAGCAATTCGACGATCAGGTATTCCATCAGGCCGTTGGGCGTGTCGCGGCGCCGGCGCATCGCACCAAGCGAGAAACCACGCCCACTCGGCACGACATGGAGGAAACCGCCGACCGTTTCACCCCGCTCAGCGATGGCAAAGAAGGTCTCGGGCTCGCGGAACTGGTCGTCCATCGCCATCGAGAAGCCGCGCTCGACGTTCGAGCCGCGCCAGGCGGCGGACACGCTCTCCAGCTCCTCGCGCAGCGTCGTCTCGATCTCACCGGCGGCGACGACGCGGAACCGATAGCCCTCACGTTCCAGGCGCGTGACCGACTGTCGGACCTTTCGAATCGCGCGGCCCTCGAGCGAGAATGCGGCCGGTCGCACGACCGCCTCGTCGCCGATCTTGATCGCGCGCAGCCCCAGCGCGCGCGCCGCCGGCAGCAGCTCGCTGCTGACGCTGAGAAGCGCGAGCCGCCAGCCGCGTGTGTGACACACGCGCTGGAACTCCGCGAGCAACTGCGGTAGCTCGGCCTTGTCGCCGACGGGATCGCCGCTCACGAGCGCACAGCCGCCGACGACCTTGTACGCGACGAAGCTCTTCCGTGTCGGCGAGAAGAAGTAGCTCTTGTCCCGACGGAGGCTGAAGAAGGCGAGGCTGTCGTCGCCGTGAGCGCGGACAAGCCTGCGGACGAGGCGTCTCTCCTCGGCGGACTGACGAACCCGTTGCGAGATCGGCCGTAGCCAGAGGTGCAGCGTCCGGAAGCCGAGCACGAGGCTGAAAGCCGCGAGGACGTCTTCGATCCGGTCGCCGCGGAATCCCCTCACGTCGAGCACCACGACCAACGCGGCGGTCGTCGCGAACGCGAGGGTGGTGACGACCAGGGGCCGCACGAAAAGTGGATCGCCGGGCACGTCGAAGCGCTTGCGGAACCGATACAACGCCGCGAGCACGAGCAGGCTCAGCGACGCTTCTTCGACGTCGAGACCTTTTGCGAGATGCGCAATCGCCAACCCGACGACCAGCACCACCGCAAGCTGCCACGCGCGACGACGCCTGCGCGCCAACGAGCGCGAGAGCCAGATGAGCGTCAGTCCGAAGGTGAGGGCCAGGATGCGCGCGGCGCCGGGGAAACCAGGCGGGAGCACGCCGCGCACGAAGTCCGAGCGGTTGGCGAACTCAGGAGTGAGCGCAGAGGCGATGCCGGTGGCTCCCACCGCTGCGGCGGCCCAACCGAGCACGAGCTCCCCGCGAAGTCGGCGAAGCCCCACGCCTGGAAGGGTAGCTGGGGATCCGGCTAACTGCTTGCTGGAGGCACGGCACGTGGCCGTGACTCCACGAGCCGCAGTCTGTGCTCGATCTGGGCGACGCGGAGCTCGAGCTCGTCCCATTCGTCGCGGGTCACGAGACCGAGCTCCCGAAACGCGCCGTTGAGTGTCGCGCCGGCGCGCTCGCCGACCCGAACGGCGTCACCGCGCCACCGCGTCGTCGCTTCATCGATGAAAGCGCGCACCTCCTCCTTGCTCATCCCACCGCGCTGCGCGAGTGAATCGGCGAGCTCGTCCGCGCGTTCCGCCGTCAGCGCCACGGCACCGACCAGCGCGAGCAAGAGACGTCTAACGGGCTCGTCCATGCGGGCGCGCACGCCTGCGCTGACGCCGGCGTTCGCGTTTTGCAGCTGCGGCGGCAGCCGCGGGTCCATCCAGGGTCGGGACGGGAACGAGCTCCGGCGCGGGCTCGTCGGCGGCCTCCTCCTCCGCCTCTTCGAGGACCGCGTCCATGCCGCTCTTGCTGAGCGTCTCGCCCTTGCGCCGCACGTATTCCGGCTCGCGCTCCTTGAGGATCGTGAGCAGCGGTGCGGCGATGAAGATCGAGGAATAGGCGCCTGAAGCAATGCCGACCATCAGCGCGAACGCGAAGTCCTTGAGCGTTGCACCCCCGTAGAGGAACAAGGCTCCGACCGGCAGCAGGGTGATGAACGAGGTCGCCAGGGAGCGGCGAATCGTCTCCCAGAGCGAGACGTTCACGATCGTCGCGATCGAGGAGCGGCGCATGATCGGAATGTTCTCGCGGACGCGGTCGAAGATGATGATCGTGTCGTAGATGGAATAGCCGAGGACGGTCAGAATCGCCGCAACGGTGGAGCTCGTCACCTCCCTGCCCAAGAGCGCATAGATGCCGATGCAGATGAGGACGTCGTGCAGCATGGCGGCGATCACGGGGCCTGCGAACTTAAGGTCGAACCGGATCGCGATGTAGAGGACGACCAGGAAGAGCGAGAAGACGACGGCGATGATCGCCGACTTCGCGATCTGGCGGCCGAAGCTCGACGAGACGGTAGTCGCTCCTGGGGCAGTCGCCTGAAGTTTGTCCTCGAGCTCCCGGGTGACCGATGTCAGCTTGTCGCTCGAGAGCGCCTTGGTGCGGACCTGGAAGCTCTTGTACTCACTGTTCGTGCTCGCCCCGCGGCCCTGGATGACCGCGTCGTTGTACCCCTGATCGCCCATGATCTGACGCACGTCGCCGGTGGTGTGTGCCGCCGGTGTCTTGAACGAGAGCTGCGTGCCGCCCTTGAAGTCGATACCGAGGTTGAGGCCCCTGAGGCCTAGTGCGCCGATTCCGAGTACGAGGATCGCGCCGGAAATGGCGAACCAGAGATAGCGCTTGCGCATGAAGTCGATCTGCAGCCACCTCGCCGTTTGCTGACCCTGCGCGCCCATGAAACGTGGCTTGTTGAACCAGGAGAAGCCGGCGAGCAGACCGAGCATCGCGCGCGTGGCGCCGACCGCGGTGATCAGCGAGATCACGGTGCCGATCAGGAGCATGAGGGCGAAGCCCTTCACCTGGGCCGTCGCGACGGCGAAGAGAACGAGCGCCGTGATCGCCGTCACGACGTTCGCGTCGAGGATGGTGTGGAAGCCCTTCGAGTAGCCGGCCGAGATCGCCGCGCGCACGGATTTACCGGCGCGCACTTCTTCCTTGATGCGTTCGAAGACGACGACGTTCGCGTCGGCGGCAACTCCAATCGTGAGAATCAGTCCCGCGAAGCCAGGCAGCGTCAGCGTGACGTTGAAGAGCAGGATCGCCGCGTAGAGGAAGGCCGCGTAGATCCCGAGCCCGACCACCGCGACGAGACCGAGGAAGCGGTAGAGGAGCAGGAGGAAGAGCGCGACGACCAGAAGGCCGACGAGCGCCGCCTTCTTCGCCTGGGTCAGTGAGTCCTTCCCGAGCGTGGCCGACACGTCAGTGCGCTCGGCCGTCTCGAACGTGACCGGCAGTGCGCCGGTCTGCAGGACGAGCGCTAGGCGCTTCGCATCGCCGATCCCGCCGCTGCTGCCCATGTCGATCTGTGCGCCGTTGTCACCGGGGATGCCGTCCGGGTTGCGGACGAAGTCGATGTACGGCGCCGACTGGATCTGCCCGTCGAGCACGATCGCGAAGTGCTGCACGCAGCTCTGAACCGAGGTGGCGTCAGTGCGTCCCTGGCAGATGAGGGCCCCGCGCTGGGCCTCGCGGCGCGTGATCGTGTGGAAGATCTTCTTGCCCTTGCCCGTGAACTGCATCAGGACGACCGGCTGACTCGTCTGCGTGTCGAAGTCCGCACGCGTGCCGGACAGCTTGAGGTCGCCACCCGTCATCTCGGGAATGGCGTTCTGGCCGTTCTTGTCGGCCTCCCGGTGCTTGAGGAGGTAGAAGCCGGTCTTGGAAGTGATCTGCTGGGCGCTGAGGCAGTTGCCGCCGGCGGCGTCGCAGCTCACGACGACCGTGTTCTGCGGCACCTTCAGGATCGTCCAGTCCTTCGGGATGTGCTTGCCGAGGCCGCCCTTGGCGACCGGCTTCAAGTAAAGCTGCGTCGTGTGCAGCGCCTGCTCGGTCGGCACCGGTCCGGCCCGCACCACCTTCTTCGAGTCGAAGAGGTACCACTGCGACGGCGTCCCTTTGTCGGCAAGTGCGCGGGTCTGCGGTGCCGAGAGCAGGTCGAAGAGGCTGGCAGACGCCACCGGGACCCGCGCGGTCAGGCCGTTGACCGACGGGCCTGTGAGATCCGCCTCGAAGTCGTAGAACTCGAGCACGGCGGTCTTGCCGATCAGCTTCGCGGCCGCTGCCGGGTCGTGCACACCGGCGAGTTGGATCACGATCTGGTCCGTGCCCTGCTTGCGGATCTCGGGCTCCGAAACCCCGAGCTTGTCGATCCGCTGTCGCATGATGTCGATCGACCGGCTGATGTCGTCCGAGGTCAGCTTGTGATTCTTCGGCGGGACTGCCTTCAGGACGACCTCGAGGCCACCCTGCAGGTCGAGGCCGAGCGTCGGCTTCTTGTAAGCCGGCGAGCCCGGGGCAGCCATGAAGGCGACGCCGACGAGCGCCGCCAAGATGCAGCCGAGCACAATCAGGTGGTTACGGCGATCTTTCAAGCGGAATCAGGTGGAAGGGTAGCCGGGGTCTCTTCGTCCGGCGCCTCCTCAGGCGGCTCTTCCGGCTCCTC
>DASVEU010000255.1:0-6075 GCA_036380395.1 Gaiellaceae bacterium | reverse complement strand
CGTGTACGAAGCCGCAGCGGCCTGTCTGCCGGTGCTTGCGTCCAATCCCGTCTTCGACGAGCTCTTCGACGGCTATCCGCTGCTCTTCGAGCGCGACTCGCCGGAAAGCCTGGCCGAGCGCCTGCGCTGGTTTGCCCGCCTTGACGAAAACGAACGCGCGGAGATCGGGCGCACACTGCGGGAGCGCGTCGCTCGGCAGCACTCGGTCGGGACCTGGGCCGACGGAATCCTGGCGGCGGCGCGATGAACCAGAACGGAACCGTCCTGCACCTGCAGAAGGTGGCCGGGATCTCGGGCTCGGAAGCGCACCTGCTCGCCCTCCTGCCGCGACTGAAGGAGCGGGGCTGGAACATCCGCTTCCTGATGCTGCACGAGCACGAGCCGGGGGCGTGGGAGTTTGCGCGCGAGCTGAAGAGTCGCGGCATACCTCTCGACTCGATTCCGCTGGCCGCGGACGTCGACCCGTTTGCGTTTCTGCGTCTCGCCGGATATCTCGCGCGCCGGCGACCGACGATCCTGCACACGCATCTGGTGCACGCTGACGTTTACGGACAGCTCGCCGGAGCGTTGACGGGCGTGCCCCTGCGTGTGTCGACCAAGCACGGCTTCAATGAGTTTCGCGAGAACCCCGGCTTTGCACTCGGAGACCGTGCGATTGCGACCTTTGCCCACACGCACATCGCGATCTCACGTGGTCTGGCCCGTTACCTCGAAGAGGTCGAGGGCTTCGACGGCTCGAGCTTCGAGATCGTTCACTACGGCATCGAGCCCGACGGTTCGCCTCGTCCTTACGCCGGCGCCGTGCCTGTGTTGCTCTGCGTTGGTCGTCTGATCCCGATCAAAGGTCACATCGTGCTGTTGCGTGCGTTCGCGGCAGCTCGCCGGCGAATTCCGGACCTGCAACTCCATATCGCCGGACGCGGTCCGCTGGAGCCGGCGCTGCGCGCCCTGGCAATGGGGCTCGAGCTCGGGGACTCGGTCCGCTTCCTGGGTTACGTCGCCCCGGTGCAACAGGCGATCGAGGAGGCTGCGGTCGTCGTCGTGCCGTCGATGGGCGAAGGTTTCGGCATGGTCGCGCTCGAGGCGATGGAGCGCGCACGACCGGTGATTGCGGCGGAGATCGGCGGTCTGGGCGAGCTCGTCCAGGACGGGGTTACCGGTCTCCTCGTTCCTCCCGGAGAAGCGGGCCCCCTGGAGGAAGCGATCGTGCGCCTTGCCGGGAATCCGTCGCGGGCAGCGCAGATGGGCGAGGCGGGCCGCCGCCGTGCGCTCGAGCATTTCCTGCAAGAGCGCTGCACCGACCGCACGGAGCTGCTCTACGAGGGCGCCCTCACGGCCCGCAGCTGAAACGTTCTAGTAAGCCGCGAGGACACGTCCTTTTAGTGACATGTCTTGGGGTCAGACCCCAGGACCAGTCTTGCGAGGACCAGTCTCGTGGAGTGCTGTCTCGTAGAGCGCGAGCGTGCGGTCGGTCATGCGCGCGACGCTGAATTGCGACTGCGCGCGCGCTCGGCCTTGCTCGCCATAGTTGCCCGGATCGTCCAGGAGTCGTGCCACTGCGGCTGCCAGAGCGGCCGCATCATCGGGTGCGACGAGCAGTCCCGTCTGGCCGTCGACCACGATCTCCGGGATCGAGCTGACGTTCGTCGCGACGACGGGCTTGGCTGCCAACATCGCCTCGAGCAGCGCCAAGCCGAAGCCCTCCCAGCGTGCGGGATGGACGAGCAGGTCGGCTCGTCGAAGCCACGAGGCGACGTCCGGCACGCGGCCGGGCAGATGCACCGGGACCTGCAGTTCGCGAGCCAACCGCTCGAGCTCCGAACGCTGCGGGCCCTCGCCGAGCACGACGAGCTCGGCCTGCGGGTGGCGGGCGCGGATGTCCGGCAGCGCCCGCACCGCGACGTCCACGCCCTTCTGAGGCTCGAGCCGGCAGACGGCGAGGAGCACGCGCGCGTCCGGCCGCACCTGATCCGGCGGATTCGATCCCCATGCCTGCGGCAGCTCGTCGAGGCCGTAGTGGATGACCTCCAGTTTGTCGGCCGGCAGGCCGACACGTTGCACCTGGAACCGCGCCAGCGCTTCGGTGATCGCGATCACCTTCGACGCCCGCCGCGCAAGCGCGCGTTCGACGAAGCGAAACGCTCCCGCACGGAACGGGTCGTCATTGTGTTTCGTGGAGACGAGTCGTTTCGCTCCCAGCGCTCCATAGACATCCGCATGCACGAGGTGCGTGTGCACGAGGTCCGCAGTTCGTGTCTCACGACGAACGCGCAGCGCCAGCCGAGGGTCGATGTCGCGCGGTGCAGGAACGCGGACGTACGGCACGGTCAGCGCCTCGTAGAACGGATCGGGCGCACGCGTTGTGTCGTCGAGCCCGAGGAAGCGCACGTCGACTCCGTGCGCGGCCAACGCGGGCAAGAGCGTCAGCAGATGTCGCTCGGAGCCGCCAATGCCTCCGATCCGGTGGACGTGCAGGATCTTCACGGCTGCCGGCGCCGCCAGCGGGTCAGCGCCCAATCGATCGCGCCGGCCGCGAGGAGCGCGATCAGGAAGTCCGTCGCGATGCGATAGCGAGTTGCGCCGACGAAGACGACCGCGGCGAGGGTCTGGTAGGCGAGCACGGCGAGCGCGAGCCCGACAAACCAGCGCGTGGTCACGAAGATGCCGATCAGCGCGAGCGCGTACACAAGCGAGGTGTAGAGCGGTTGTGCCAGGCTGCGGATCGCCCCGTGGCCCGAGTCTGTCGCGGAAGCCGTCGTGCGGGGATCCCACTCCATGCGCACGGCCTGCCCGGCGAGCTTCGCCTTTTCGCCGGGATGCTTCCGCACGAACTTCCAGGTCTTGTGCTCGTAGTACGCCTGGTTCGCGCACTCGTTCACGTGATACTTCTTCCCGTACTGCTTGTAGAGGTCTCGTGCCTCCTCCGGGTTGGGGAACGGATGGTTGGGTGGATCTTTGACGTCGTCGATCCACTTCCCGTGCGCGAGCAGCTCGTATGTCTGGGCGTTGTTCGCCTTCCAAAGTGCGCGCCCGTCCGTCGTGAGCGCGAAGCACCCGACCTCCACCTTGTTGCGGATCACCCACGGCGTCACTGTCAAAGCAGCGACCGCGACGAGCGCGACGGGCGCCCAGCTCCAGCCGCTGCGGACCACCAGGTACGCGGCGACGACGAGCGGGATGAAGACGAGTCGTACGTTGCCGAGAACGGCGAGTCCACCCAGAATTCCCGCGAGGCTTGCCCACTTCACCGAGCGCCGGTCGGCGGCGACGAGCGTGCAGAGGATGAGTGCCGCAGCAACCAGCTGGTCGAGCACTTCCCGGTTGAGGTGGACGTCGTGCCAGACGAGGTACGGGTTGAGCGTCGAGAGGATCGCCGCGATCGCGCCCGCCCGCCGCGACAGCACGCGCGCGCCGATCGCATAGACGAGGAGCGCGGTCACCGTCGCGACCACGATCTGCGCGCCGCCGACGGCCCACCAGGTCCGCCCGAAGATCCAGTACACCGGGATCAGGAAGAAGCCGTACAACGGCTGCGTGTATGCCGACGGCTCACCGGGGATGAAGCCGAACGTCCCGTGATGCACGAACGTCTGCGCGAAGTCGTCGCTCTTGTCGGTGAAAGCAGTGAGGATGCGACCGCGCTCGTGCAGCAAGACGGCCAGGCGGGGAGCGACCGCCGCAACGGCGATCAGCCAGAGTTGGCCGCGTTTCACGCGGCAGTGACGAGTACGGGCGCTTCCACGTGCTCGCGCACCCAGAGCTCGAGCATCAGCAGGCACCACAAGCGGTGCCCGTGATCCGCGCGTCCGGACTCGTGCTCGTCGAGCAGCCGCCGCACGGTGCCCGGCCGGAACCAGTCGCGGTCATTGGACAGGAGATCGTGCGCGACGTCGCGCAGATCGGCCCGGAACCAGCGTCCGAGCGGAACGCCGAAGCCCGCCTTGCCACGACGGGCGACCTCGAGCGGAAGATCGGCGGCAAACGCACGCCGCAGGGCCACCTTTCCCTCCCGGCCGCGTGTCTTCAGTGATTCGGGCAGAGCGAGACCGAGCGCGACGACCTCGTGATCGAGAAACGGCGAACGCAGCTCGAGCGAGTGGGCCATGGATGCGAGGTCTGCCTTCAGCAGCAGATCGCCGGGCAGGTACGTCTCGATGTCGAGCAACTGGAGACCGGCGACTCCGGGCTGCGACGGCTCCAGCCGCACCTGTTGGGCGAGCCGGGCGTCGGCCCAGAGCTCTCGGCGAAGCTCGAAGGGAAACACCTCCATCAGGCGCGCGTACCGCTGCCCGGCCGGAGTGGCCGCAACGCTGAGAAAACGCGCCGCGCGGAAGAGCGGGGACCGTGGCTCGCGCCGGGCGCCGGGGAGAAGCCGCAACGCCGCCGAGCCAACCCGTGCCGCCGGAGCGGGGAAGCGGTCGGCGAGACGATGCGCGATGTAGCGCTCGTAGCCGGCGAAGGACTCGTCCCCGCCGTCGCCGGCCAGTGCAACGGTGACATGCCGTCGTGCCTGCTCGGCGATCAGGAAGGTCGGGAACGCGGCCTCGTCGCCAAGCGGCTCGTCGAAGGTCGCTGCCAGGCGAGGCAACGTCGAGGCGACGTCCTCCTCGATCTCGACCTCCTCGTGCACCGTGGCGTACCGGGATGCGACCGCGCGTGCGTACGCTCGCTCGTCGTAGCGCGCATCCGGAAACCCGACGGTGAACGTGCGCACGGGCTGGGACGACGCTGTCGCCATCAGCGCGACAACGATGCTGGAATCGATCCCGCCCGAGAGGAGAGCGCCGAGCGGCACGTCGGCGACCAGACGTTTGCGCACCGCCTCGCCCACCGTCGCACGCACGCGCTCGAGCCATTCGGGCTCGCTCGCGCTCGGCTCTGCAGGTGATTCAGGCTTCCAGTAGGGCTCGATCCGTTCGCTGCCGCCCTCCGCGACGAGAACATGTCCGGGCGGGAGCTTGTGGATGCCGCGCAGCGCAGTCCTGTCGCCCGGGACGTATTGCAGCGACAGGTACTCGTCGACGGCTTCGAGGTCGATCTCCCGGGAGACGTGCGGCAGCCGCAGCAGCGCCTTCAGCTCCGAGGCGAAGGCGAGCGTGCCGTCGGGGAGCCGCGTCCAGAGGAGCGGCTTCTTGCCGAGCCGGTCGCGTGCGAGCACGAGGCGTTCGCGCCCGGCGTCCCAGAGCGCGACCGCGAACATCCCGTGGAGCCGTTCCACAAACCGCGGGCCGCTTTCCTCGTACAGGTGCGGCAGGATGGGAGTGTCACCAGTGCCGCGCACGTCGTGGCCGCGCAGTTCGTCGCGAAGCGACAGGAAGTTGTAGGCCTCGCCGTTGAAGATCGTGATGACGTCGCCCGCCTCGTTCGACACCGGTTGGTAGCCCGTCTCGAGGTCGATGACCTTCAGCCTCTGGTGACCGAGGACGCAGTGGCCGAAAGCGTCTGTCGATCCCTCGTCCGGCCCGCGGTGGACGAGTGCCGCGCGCATTGCGTCAACGAGCTCGGGATTCGGCGGGCCCGCTGGCGAATAGAGTCCGGCGATGCCGCACACGGGACACATACTGCACGGGCGGTACGCGGTCGTCTCGTGTCATGTGGAGCGGCCGTTGGACGACGAGGTCTGGAGGCGCTTCAGCGCGCTCCAGGAGCGCAGGCCGGGTGGGTTCGCGATCGCTGCGCTGATGCGCCCGCCGGCCGAGGGAGAAGACGAGGAACGCTGGCTCGAACGGGCACGGGCGGCCAGTGCCCGGGCGCCCTTCGGGCTGCACACACACTGGACCGCGCCCGATCATGCGCGGCCGACCGCCGGTGACCCGGCTGCGCTCGTGCGCGACCAGGGAAGCTGGCTCGAGTCGGTAGGGCTCAGACCGACGTTCTTTTGCGGGGGCGGATGGTACTTCGACGAAGGAGTGGCCGCCGCGGTCGCCGACCTCGGCTACGCGGACTGCACTGCGACCGCTTTTCGACCGGGATATCTGGAACCGAACGCACCTCACCTGCAGCTCGACACGCCGACCTTGCTCGAGTTGGGCGACAACCGCAGGCTGCTCGAGGTGCCGACGACCCATTCCATCG
>DASVEU010000254.1:0-2275 GCA_036380395.1 Gaiellaceae bacterium | reverse complement strand
CTCGGAACGGGGATGGTCGGCAAGACGATCGCGACCAAGCTCGTGAGCCTCGGACACGAGGTCACGATGGGCTCGCGCAGCGCCGGCAACGAGGAGGCGTCCGGATGGGCGTCAGAGGCTGGCGACCGCGCACGTCACGGGACCTTCGCGGACGCCGCGGGCGCCGGCGACATCGTGGTGAACTGCACCGCCGGCGCGCGCTCGCTCGATGCCCTGCGCGCGGCGGGCGAGCCGAACCTGGCGGGCAAGGTCCTCATCGACGTCGCGAACCCGCTCGACTTCTCCCATGGCATGCCACCGACCCTGTCCGTTGCGAACACCGACAGCCTCGGCGAGCAGATTCAGCGCGCCTTTCCCGACGCGAAGGTGGTCAAGGCACTGAACACGATGCGGTGCGACGTGATGGTCGATCCGGGCCGCGTGCCGGGCGAGCACGACGTCTTCGTGTGCGGCGATCACGAGCAGGCGAAACGCGAGGTCCGGGAGCTCCTGCGCAGCTTCGGCTGGGCTGACGACTCGGTCATCGACCTGGGCGCTATCTCCTCCGCGCGCGGGACCGAGGGATACCTGCTGCTCTGGCTGCGTCTCTGGGAGGCGCTCGGCACCGCCGATCTCAACATCAAGGTGGTCCGCTGAGCCTCGTCCCGGCGGGAGGGACGAAGAATCACCGTCTCTCGCTTATGCGCCGCCCGTCCCCATGCGGTGAATCGTCTGCGACCGCCGCGGTGTCGGATCTGTACGTCGGCGGCGAACGCTGACGGACGAACCACAACAGGAGGACACAGAATGGGATTGGCAGCGCGTATCGCAGAGCGAATCGGCGGTGAAGCGTCCTCGGGGCGCGCGCCCGGCACGCGGATGCGGGCCGTCTGGAACGGCGCGGTGCTGGCCGAGAGCGACCGCACCGTCAAGCTCGAGGGCAACCACTACTTCCCGCCCGACTCGCTGAACCGCGAGTACTTCGCGGACAGCGACCGCAAGACGGTCTGTCCGTGGAAGGGACTCGCGAGCTACTACACGGTCGAGGTCGGCGGCGAGCGCAACGAGGGCGCCGCGTGGACCTATCGCAACCCCAGCCCGCTCGCGCGCAAGATCAAGGACCACGTCGCCTTCTGGCAGGGCGTCCAGATCTCGCCCGCCGACTGAACCCCCACGCGTGCGCGCGGGTCCAACCGAGACAGCGACGAAAGGAACGCCATGGCAACCAGGACCGCCTCCGACAGCCGGACAAACCACACGAGCCCGAGCGGGGCCCTCCGCGGACGCTGGAGCGTGATCTCGGAGCGCTCGCACGTGGGCTTCCGGGTGAAGAAGATGGGGCTCTACCACGTGAAGGGCCGCTTCAAGGCGCTCGACGGGACCGTCGTGTTCGCCCCCGGCGCTTCGGCCGCCGACATCCTCGTCGACGCCAGTTCCGTGACCACCCGTATGCCGCCGCGTGACGTTCACCTGCGCAGCGCCGACTTCCTCGACGTGAAGGCCTATCCCGTCATCGCGATCAGCGCCGACTCGGTCACGAGCGTCCCGGATGGCGAGCTCAGGGTGCCTGCGACCTTCGAGATTCGCGGCCACCGCCGCCAGGTCGAGCTCGTAGGACACCTGCACGGCGCCGAGCAGGAGGAGATCGTCCTCCACCTCGCCGGCGAGCTTGACCGGCACGACTTCGGGATCCGACCACGCCAGCCCTTCGAGATGGTGGTCGGCCGGCGTGTCGTACTCGACGTCGAACTCGTGCTGGCGCCGGACGACGGACGCTAGCCGTGTGCCCAAAGATGGCATAGTCGCCCGCGTGGACCTCGACGCTGCACGCGAGTTCCTCCGCGACCACCACCGCGGCGTGCTCGCGACGCGCCGCGGTGACGGCGGCATCCAGCAGAGCCCCGTGCTCGTCAACGTCGATGGCGACGGTCGGGCAATAATCTCGAGCAGGGAGACGGCGTACAAGGTGCGAAACCTGCGCCGCGACCCATGGGCGCAGGCGTGCGTCTTCACCGAAGAGTTCTTTGGGCGCTGGATCTTCTTCGAGGGGCGAGCCGAGGTCCTATCGCTCCCGGCGGCGATGGAGCCGCTGATCGACTACTACAAGCGCTTCCCGGACTCGAACCCGGACTGGGACGAGTACCGCGCGCGAATGGAGCGCGAGCGGCGCGTCCTCGTCAGGATCGAGCTCGAGCAGGCGGGCCCCGACCGCCAGGGCTGATCAGCTCCCGTTCTGCTCGACCTTCTGCTTCAGCGCCGCGAGCCCGCCGCTGTAGATCTCCCGGAACGTCCCGAC
>DASVEU010000253.1:0-8896 GCA_036380395.1 Gaiellaceae bacterium | reverse complement strand
CAGGCGAAGGCAATCGACACGGTCTTCCGCGCGATCCACGAAGGCGACGCCGACCCGAAGCTCCTCGCCTACCAGTATCTGCAGGTGCTGCCGCAGATCGCGCAGGGCGAATCCAACAAGGTGTGGATCATCCCGAGCGAGGTCACGCGGGCGCTCGGCCAGCTCACGGACGCGCTGCCGCGCCGGAGCGACCAGCAGGAGAGCTAGGAACCAGCGCCGACGAGAGAAGAGAGGTCGACGACCAGGTCGTCGGACGGCGGCATGATGTTCGTGCGCACGCCGAAGTCGTAGAGGTCCTCGGTCATCGTCAGCGTCATCGGCGTCGCGAGTTGGCCGCCCAGCGACATCGCCACGGCCAGCCGCCGCACGCGGCCCTTGGCGTCGATCCACGCCTCGGCCGGGGCCGAGATCGAGCCGGTAGCTTCCTGGAGCTTCTCGAACGCCTTGTTGCCGTGTGCAAGCTTCTTGTAGTCGATGCTGAACGCGTAGTGCGTCGTCTGCACGCCGCGGATCCGTTCCGATCCGGTCACACGCGCGTTGCTCGAAGCCATCAGCAGGCGAAGCGACTGTGATGGGTCGGCCTGGTTCGCGTTCATGATCGCGCCAAGATCCACGCCTTCCTTCTTGGCGATCTTCTCGAGATCCATCTTCACCCACTTGCCGGTAGGCACGATCTTGTTGAACAGCGGCGAGCGCATGTACATGACGAGACCATGGCTGCCGTCGAAGATCATCTCCATGCTCGGGTCAGTCGAGCCGATCTGGGCCTGAGCTGTGGGTGGCAGCGCAAAATGCATGTTCATCCAGCCGGACTTGTTCTTGCCGTCGTAGACGCCGTTCCCGTTGAAGGAGAGCGAACCCACGCTGCTCCCGGAGAGCGAGGCGCGAAACTCGAAGCGCGATGACGTCGTCTGCGCGGTTGTGTTGGCGGCCCGCGCAACCGGGTCGAGCGCGAGCGCATCGCCGCCGGCGCAACCTGCGAGTGCCGAGGCGCAGAGTGCGAAGCAGAGCAGGGAGAGGACGCGGCCGGGGGTCATCCGCGATTCAAATCGTCCTCGGCTGCGCCGGCGCCTATCCCTCGAATGAGGCGAGGTCGGCGCGCCACCGCTCCGTGTGCTCGCCGAGAGCGGCCGCGCTGCCCGATGCGACCGCTTCTCCGAGCCACTCCGACGCCTCGGCGAGCGTTGCGACCGGGCCCGCCATCACGTCTTCGCCCTCGAAGAGGTCGAGCCACTCCGAGAGCGGCCGCGACCGGAACACCGTCGCGAGCTCCATGGCCAGCGCCTCCTGGTCCTCCTGGTAGTGCCGCTCGACGAGCTCCGGCCGGCCGATCAGCTCGCAGAGGCGCTGCCAGAACTTCGACTCGACCGCAGTCACGGTGAGGAAGCGGCCGTCGGCAGTCTCGTAGGTGCGATAACACGCCAGGCCGCCAGTGAGGGTGCGCTCGGGCTCCCCACGGAGGCGATGGGCGGCGAGCCTGTGGGCGTTGTGCGTCATCGAGACGACGATGTGCGCGCCGGTCCCGCTCCGTTGCCGCTCGAGCAGGGCGGCGAGGATCTCGATGACGGCGAAGAGCGAGCCGCCGGCGAGGTCGGCAATCTGCACCGGCGGGAGTGCCGGCGCGGTGTCAGCCAGCAGTCCGGCCCAGCCGGCGTAATTGAGGTCGTGACCGGCGCGCAGGCTCCCCGCACCGAAGCCCGTCACGGAGCAGTACACGAGGGATTTCGGGAGCGCCGCCGCGCCCACTCCGAGCCTGTCTGCAATGCCGGGACGAAAGCCCTCCAGCACGACGTCTGCGCGGGCGGCGAGCGCCGGCCCGAGCCCGGGATCGCGCTCGAGATCCCAAACCACCGATTCCTTGCCCGCATTGAGCGCGGCATCCCAGCCGGGAGCGAACGAACGGAGCGGATCGCCGTCCGGCGTTTCCACCCGCACGACCCGCGCACCGAGCCGCAGAAGCTCGCGGCTGGCGAAGGGGCCGGGCAGGTAGCGCGTGAAGTCGACCACCAGCAGGCCGCGTAGCACCACTGCCTGCGACGCTACCACTGACTGCGTCGCTACAACTACACTCGGAGCGTTGACCGACCGTTCAACAGGCCAGGAGGACAAGCGTCGGCTCATTCTCGACGCCGCCGTGCGCGTGTTTGCCCACAAGGGCTACCACACGTCTCGCGTAGGTGACATCGCGGAAGAGGCGGGCGTCGCGCACGGCCTGCTGTACCACTACTTCCGCTCCAAGGAGGAGCTGCTCGAGACCATCTTCCGCGAGACGTGGCGCGACGTGCTGGATGCCGTCCGCTCCGTCGAGGAGACCGACGAGTGCGCGCGCGACCAGCTCGCCGGCATCGCGAAGATCCTGCTGCGGGCATGGCGCCGCGATCCCGACCTCGTGCGCGTGCTCGTGCGCGAGGTGACGCGCAGCTCTCACCTTCAGCAACGCATCGGTGAGATCGAGGCAGCATTCGACGGGATCGAACGGGTCATCGTGCACGGCCAGCAGGAAGGCGAGTTCCGCTCCGACCTCGATCCGCGTATGGCCAGTTACGTGTTCTACGGCGCGCTCGAGGAAATCCTCACCGGTTGGGTGCTCGGCCAGCTCGAGGATGGCGACGAAGCGATTGCTCGCGCCGAGGAGACGGTGGTCGAGGTCATCTGCGGCGGCCTGGCCGTCGATCGCGAGACAGCCAAGGTCTAGTGACACAGCTGACGGCCGAAGCTGCGGTGAGCTCGCAGACCGTCAGGCGCAGCCTCTTCTGGACTCTCGGCTTCGGCGCGTTCGGCCTCGCTTTCTCGATCACGACGACGGCGGCCTACCTGCCGCCTCTGCTGCACCGCTTCACCGAGTCAGGTGCGTTGATCGGGCTCGTGCTCGGCGCGGAAGGAGTCTTCGCGCTGATGCTCTCCCCCGTGATCGGTCCGTGGAGCGACACCTTCCACACGCCGATGGGCCGCCGCCGCCCCTTTATGCTCGCCGCGCTCGGCCCGATGGGCTTCTGCCTACTGCTGATGCCCTTCATGCCGAATCTCTGGACGACGACCCTGATCGTCCTCGCGTTCTTCTTCGCGTACTACGTCTACGAGCCGCCGTACCGCGGTCTCTATCCGGATCTGCTGCCGCCCTCGACGTACGGGCGGGCGCAGGGGATCCAGCACGTGCTGCGCGGGATCGCACTCGGCGCAGCCCTTGTCGGCGGCGGTTTTCTGCTCAAGGTCTGGCAGGCTGCGCCCTTCGTGTTGGCCGCGTTCGTGACGACGGCGGCGTGCGCGGTGCCGATCATCTTCGTGCGCGAGGACGGCGGCCACGGCCGAGTGTTCGAAGGGGTCGGCACCTACTTCAAGCGAAGCTGGGCCATCCTTCGCGAAGAGGCGGAGGTCCGCCGCTTCCTTCTCGCGAACGCCGCGTGGGAAGGAACGTTCGCAGCGGCCCGCACGTTCGTCGTCCTCTACGTCCTCGACGGGCTGCACGAGTCGAAGACGACCTCTTCCACGTTGCTGGGCGCCGTCGCGGCCGGCTACGTGATCGCCGCCCTGATTGCAGGGCGGCTCGGCGACCGGTTCGGAATCGCGCGCGTGATCTTCTTCTCGTCCTTCGTCTACGGCGGCGGCTTCCTTGTCGCGGGCACCGCGACGACCTGGCACAACTGGTACTTCGCGCTGATCGTTCCCGTCGCGGTCGCAGGCGGGATGGTCATGACGCTGGCCTGGGGGCTGCTCTTCAAGTTGATGCCGCAGGAGCACCGCGGCGCAATCTCGGGACTTGCGACGACGACCAAGGGTCTCGGTCTTCTGCTCGGAGCACCCGTGGCCGGTGTTGCGATCGACCTGGCGCGGCCGTACCTGCACGCCACGAACGGCTACCAGATCCTGTGGCCGGTCTGCGGAATCCCGATCCTCGCCGCGATCCCGCTCGTGTATCAGCTGATGCGCGTAGAACCGACCGGCAAGCCGGAACCGACTCTCGGCTGATGGCGCTCTGGGACGAGCTGCGCGGCCTCGCGCTGAACATCGAGGACTTCGGCACGGAACGGAAGTCCGTCGACGTCTCGACTCAGTTCACGCGCGTCACCACCACGGTCGTGCTCGGCGGTGAAGGCGAGGAAGGCCGTGGCGAGGACGTGACCTACACGGGGGAGGATCACGACTGGTTTCCCGACCTCGCTCCTCCCGGGCGCACAACGCTCGGGGAGCTCTCGGCGCAACTGGACGGCCTGCGCCTGTTCGAGGCGGAGCCGAAGATGGGGGCATCCGCGGATTACCGGCGCTGGGCCTTCGAGAGCGCGGCGCTCGACCTGGCGCTGCGCCAGAACGACCTTTCGCTCGGTGCGGCCGTCGGACGCGAGTACCGCCCGCTCCGTTTCGTCGTCTCGACGCGCGGCGATGCCTTCGCCTGGTTGCAGCACAACCCGGAGCTCGAGCTGAAGCTCGATCCGGAGAGCGACTGGGACAGGCCGTTCATGGAGCGCCTCGCGGCAACTGGTCGAGTTCGCGTCCTCGACTTCAAGGCGTACTACACGGGCACGCCGGTCGACGTCGTGCCGGATCCTGTGCTGTATCGCGCTGCCGTCGAGCTCTTTCCAGCTGTGGTGTTGGAGGACGCGTCCCTCGACGGCGAGTGCGGCGCCGCCTTGCAAGGGCACGAGCCGAGGCTGAGCTTCGACGCGCCGATCCATTCGGTCGCCGACGTCCGCGCTCTACCGGTGGAGCCCGGCTGGCTCAACATCAAGCCGTCGCGTTTCGGCACGATCGAGCGGCTGTTGGAGTGCATCGAGCACTGCGCTGCAAACAGGATCCAGATGTACGGCGGCGGACAGTTCGAGCTCGGTGTCGGGCGCCGGCACATCCAGGTGCTTGCCTCGCTCTTCTATCCCGAAGGCCCGAACGACGTCGCGCCGCGCGAGTACAACATGGGCGAGCCACGCGCCGGACTGCCGCAGAGCCCACTCCCGCCGCCGGACGAGGTCGGCTTCTAGAATCGATCGCTGAAGGCGCTAGCGTGCTCGGCCAGGAAGGAGGGTTGATGGACTGGGACCTCAATGGGACGGTCGTCATTGCGTGTAACTGCGACTACGGCTGTCCGTGCAACTTCAATGCTCTCCCGACGCAAGGGAAGTGTGAGGGGAGCTGGACGTGGCACATCGATCGTGGTGCTTTCGGAAACACCGCGCTCGACGATCTGAACTTCACAGTCGCCGTGAACTGGCCCGGCGCGATCCACGAGGGCAACGGCGAGGCGGTGATCCTGGTCGACGAGCGCGCCGACCAGGCGCAGCGCGACGCGATCGCGGCGCTCGTCAGTGGCGATGTCGGAGGGCCCTGGGGGGTGCTCGCCTGGACCTGGCCGACTGTCCACGGGCCCAAGCCGGTGCCCTACGACGTTCAACTCGACGGCGTGAACTCACGCGTGAAGGCGGGCGCTTCGTTCGAAGTCGTGTCCGAGACGATCAAGAACCCGGTAACCGGAGCGGAGGTGCACCCGGGCGCGCGGCTTCCCGAGGGAATCGTGTTCAAGGAGGGCGACTTCGGCTCGTCGACGACGTATCGCCTGTCGGACGAGGTCGCCTTCGAGCATCCCGGGAAGTACACCGCGGTCGGCCCGTTCGACTACAGCGGGCCCTAGCGGCGTACTTACTACCCGCGCGCGTGAACGGGCGACAGTGCGGGTGCCCACGAGCACAACGGCGACACGTCGCCGTCACGGCCGTTCAGGGCGCGGAAGCCAAGCGCGTGCTCGGCCTGCATCATCTTGTGGATCTGCGTCGTCCCCTCGTAGATGATCGGTGCGCGCGCGTTGCGGAAGTACCGCTCGATCCCGTACTCCGCGGAATAGCCGTAGGCGCCGTGCACCTGGATGGCGAGATGGGCCGCGCGGAACGCGGCTTCGGTCGCGTGCCACTTCGCCAGTGACGTCTCGCGCGTGTTCCGCATTCCCTGGTCCTTCATCCAGGCCGCCTGCATGACGAGCAGCTTCGACGTCTCGTAGCCGAGCACCATCTCGGCGATCATGTCCTGCACGAACTGGTATTTCCCGATCGGCTCGCCGAATGTCTCTCGCTCGCGCGCGTACTCGGTGGAGCGCTCGAGGCACGCACGAATGACGCCGACCGCGCCGGCGGCGACCGTGAAGCGGCCCTGGTCGAGGCCGTACATCGCGATCTCGAAGCCCTGGCCCTCTTCGCCGATCATGTTCTCCGCCGGAACCTCTAGGTTCTGGAAGAAGAGCTCGCCCGTGGAGCCGGCCCAGATGCCGAGCTTGTGCTCCGTGTCCGCCGTAGTGAAGCCCGGCATGCCGCGCTCGATCACGAATGCGGAGATCCCCTTGTGTTTCGCAGCGGGATCCGTCTTCGCGAACACGAGCGCGTGGTCGGCCACGTTCGCGTACGAGATCCAGTTCTTCGAGCCGTTGAGGACGTAGACGTCGCCCTCGCGCCGCGCCGTCGACTTCATCGCGGCGACGTCGGAGCCCGCGGCGGGCTCGGTCAGGCCGAAGCACGCGAGCTTTTCGCCGCTCGCCTGCGGGACGAGCCAGCGCTGCTTCTGTTCCTCGGACGCGTACTTCAGCAGTGCGAGCGAGTTGAGCCCGACGTGGACGGAGATCAGCGTCCGGAAGGCCGCCTCGCCGCGCTCGATCTCCTCGCACGCGAGCGCCTCGGAGACGAAGTCGAGCCCCGCGCCGCCGTACTCCTCCGGAATCACGATCCCGAGGATCCCGAGCTCGGCCATCCCTTCGATCGCCCCCAGGTCGAGGTAGTGGTTGATGTCGTTCTCGACGGCGTTGGGCAGGATCCGGTCGTCCACGAAGCGCCGAACCGTGTCCTGGAGCAGCCGTTGCTCGTCGCTGAGCTCGAAGTCCATGACGGCCTAGTCTACGGAGGCTTTGGGCGTTGCCGCCGTCATCACCATGGCCACGATGCTGGGGTTGACGCCGCAGCAGAAGGCGGCCCTCGTCGTCGTCTCCGGGCTACCGGCTCCTCCGGGTGTGGGCGGCGTGATCGTGCAGGGCTACGATCGCGACGCGGCCAGGCCGTCCGGCGCGCTCGTCTTCGTCGACCAAGAGGGTGGGAAGGTGAAGACCTTTCCGCGCCTGCCGCCGCGGTCGTCGGCCCGCGCGGTGCGGAGCAAGGCAGAGGCCTTCGAGTCGGGCGCGGCGACGGGGCGTGCGCTGGGCCGCGCGGGCGTCGACGTCGACCTTGCCCCGGTGCTCGACCTCCCGGACGGCCCGCTCGGATCGCGGCAGTTTCGCTCCCCGCCCTTCGGCGTCGCGTTTGCGCGCGGGCTAGCGGCGGGCGGCGCCGGCTCGTGCGTCAAGCACTTCCCGGGCCTCGGCTCGCTGCGCTTTTCGACGGATGAGCATCCGTACGTCGTCGGTCGAGTCCGCGATGCCGACCTTGCGCCGTACCGTGCTGCGGTCGAGGCGGGCGTGTCGTGCGTGATGGTCGGTCACGGCGTCTATCCGACTTTCGGCCCGCGCCGAGCGGCGCTCGAGCCGGCTGCATACCGTCTCTTGCGCGACCTCGGGTTCGAGGGTGTCGCGATCACGGACTCGCTCGACGTCGTCCGCGGCCATGCGCAGGACTGGGCGGTCGCCGCTGCCAGGGCCGGCGCGGATCTGCTCCTGTTCACGAGCGGACGGGGCGCGGCGCGCGCGATTCGCGTCCTCCTTCCGCTCGCCCGTAGTGGCGAGCTGGACGCCCATGTGACCCGTGTCCTACGGTTCCGACTGGCGATTGACTGACCAGTCAGTCGAGGTACCCTTGAGCCTATGGCGACCATCGAAGAACGAACCGCCGGCGGCGTCTCGTTCGGGCTGACGCACGAGCAGAGGGCGCTGCGCGACCTGGCGCACGACTTCGCCGAGCGCGAGATCCGCCCGCGCGAGCGCGAGTACGACGAGGGCTCGATCCACCCCGCAGACGTGATCGCGAAGGCCCACGAGCTCGGCCTGATGAACGTCCACATTCCGGAGGCCTACGGCGGCCTCGAGCTCGGCGCCTTCGAGGGCATGCTCATCGGCGAGGAGCTTTGCTGGGGGTGTTCCGGCATCGGCACGGCCATCGCGGCAAACGGGCTCGGGCACGGGCCGGTGATCATCGCGGGGACGGAGGAGCAGAAGCGCGAATGGCTGCCGCCGCTCGTGGACGACGTGCTGCTCACGTCATTTGCGTTGACCGAGCCGAACGCGGGCTCCGATGTGTCGGGCATTCAGACGACGGCGGTACGCGACGGCGACGAGTACATCCTCAACGGGTCGAAGATGTTCATCACGAACGCCGGCCATGCGGCCTGGTTCACGGTCTTCGCCTCGACCGACAAGGCGCAGGGTCATCGCGGCCTGACGGCGTTCGTCGTCCCGGCGGATCTCGGCGGTGTCGTCGTGGACAAGCATCTCGACAAGATGGGCCAGCGCTCGACGGACACGTCGGCGCTCTCGTTCACCGACGTCCGTGTGCCGGCGGCGAACCGCCTCGGCGAAGAGGGTGAGGGCTTCAAGATCGCGATGAAGACGCTCGACTTCACTCGTCCGGGCACCGCGATCGGTGCCGTTGGAGTCGCGCGTGCGGCGTTCGAGTACGCGGCTCAATACTCGAAGGAGCGCGTGCAATTCGGCATGCCGATCGCGATGAACCAGGGCATCAACTTCATGATCGCCGACATGGCGACGAAGATCGAGGCATCACGGCTGCTCTGCTGGCAGGCAGCCTGGATGATCGACCAGGGAATGCGCGCGACGCTGCAGTCGTCCTACGCAAAGCGCTTCGCGAACGAGGACTGGAGCGTCGCGCGCTCGCCCTGGTCGTGCAGCCAGGCGGCCTGCCAGACGAGGAGGCGCGCCGCCTCGATCTCGGTCGCCATGTCGGCGATCATGAAGTTGACCCCCTGGTGCATCGCGATCGGGACG
>DASVEU010000252.1:0-2704 GCA_036380395.1 Gaiellaceae bacterium | reverse complement strand
CGATCCGAGGCCGTTTCTGACCGCGCTGGCGGAGTCGGGGCTGGAGGATGTCGTCGCACGCTTCGTCGGCGACTTCCGCGTTGCCGATCGCGAGTGGGCGGAGTCGCTCGGGCTCGGGAACAGGCTCGAGCTGCATCCGTACGTGCCGCGCCGGCAGTCGCTCGCGTTGCAGCGAGACTCCGACGCCCTGCTGCTGCTCATCCCGGAGGCCGGTGGACGCGGTCAGGGAGTGCTGTCGGGCAAGGTCTTCGAGTACCTCGCGGCCGAACGTCCAATCCTGGCCGCCGTGCCGCCCGACGGCGCGGCGGCGGCACTGATCCGCGAAACCGACGCCGGTGTCGTCGCCGCGGCGGACGACGTTCCTGCCCTGAAGGCAGCTTTGTCCGAGCTTCACGTGAAGTGGCAGGCCGGCGCGCTGGACGGAACGCCCCTGTCGGCGGACGACCGGGAGCGCCTCGGCCGGGCCGCGCGGGTCGAGGAGCTTGCCGAGGTGCTACGGGGGCTCGAATGAGGCACCGCTTGCGGTGCCGGCCTCAGGACGGGTGGGCTTGCCCGCCCGTCCGTCTGCGCCGCTGGCCAAAACCGCGCGGATCGGAGCTCACGCTGTGAAGTTCGCGGGCACGCTCTTCCTCGCGACGCTGTTCTGCGTCACGTGGGAGAAGGTCCAGTGGAACGTAGCGGGCGCAGTGGGCCTCGCGGACGTGTTGACCGTGATGTTCCTCGTCGCGTTCGCGCTCGAGTGGGGCCGACCGCGCTTTCCCCGCACCACAGTCACGGTGCTCGCCATCTTCGCGGCGCTGCTCGTGATCTACCTGATCGGCTTCTTCAACATCGAGACGAAGCAGTCGCTCGACCAGTGGGGCAAGGGCATGGTGAAGTTCGTCCTCCACTTCCTCTTCCTGGCCGCAGGTGTCGCGTATCTGGCCCGCCGTTCCACGGACTTCTACTGGAAGGCGGTCGCCGCGCTCAGCGCCGGGCTCGTCGTCAACGGTGCCTACGGCGTGCTGCAGCTGCTCGCCGCGCGAGCCGGCACGAATCTGGATCACGTTCTGCTCTCGCCGCTGACGGGCGGGGCCAGCTCGATCAACGTCTACGGCGCGATCGGCGGGACGGCCGTTTACCGGCCGAACGCGCTCACGACCGATCCCAACCATCTCGGGGTGATGCTCTGCATCCCCCTGCTGACGCTGTTGCCCGTCTATCTGCGACTGGAGCGAGGGCACCGCTTGCGCGTTCCGGTCGCCGTCGTGCTCGCCTTTCTCTTCCTCGTGATGCTCTCGACGCTCTCGCGGAGCGGGTTGCTCGGGCTCGTAGTCGGACTGCTCGTGCTCGCGATCCCTTATCGGCGCCGTCTCGTGTCGCGTGCGCTGCTCGTGCCGCTCGGTGCCGTCGCCGCGGTCCTCATTGCCATCGTGTGGAGTCGCCGTCACTACTTCGAGGTGCTGCTGAAATCACGAGTGCAGACGGGCGGCGGTTCGGAAAATGCCCACTTCGCCGTCTACGACTTCGTGCCGCAAGTCATCCACTCACACCCGCTGTTCGGCCTGGGGCTGAACACCTTCTCGGTCTACTACGAATTCGTCACCGGCAAGTCGAACTGGGGGCCGCATTCGTTCTACGTCGCGCTGATCGTCGAGACAGGGCTAGTCGGGTCGGTGGTGTTCCTGCTCTTCCTGCGCTATCTGTTTCTGCGTTTGCACGCGGCGCGGGCGTTGGGCCGGCAGTTGGCACTGGAGGGATTCGGGGTCGCACGCCGCGTGCGGCCGCTGGCCTGGGGGATGACCGCCGCGCTCGCCGGGACAATGGCGGCGAACTTCTTCTACCTGACGATGCAGTTCTATTACTTCTACGCATTCGCGGTGCTCGTGCTCGCGTTACCGATCGTCTTCGGCCGGAGCGCACGATGATTGCGGCAGCCCGAGAGCACGTGCGAAAGGGTGGCGCCTCGGCCGTCATCGTCGTCCTCTGCGTTGCGCTGACGCTCCTTGTCGCAGGGATTCGGTATGTGAAAGCCCTGTCGCAGCTTGGCGACACGGCGTCCAGCAACAGCTCGCTCTCGTTCGACGACCGAGAGATCGCCGGCGGCAACAGCATCGTCGTCGATCAGCTCGCCGCCTACCAGGCGCGTGCCCTGATTCCTGTGACCGACTCCTACCACGTCGTTGTCGGACCGGGTCTTCGCGGCGCAACGGAGCTCACCAAGGACCACATCGACGGGTGGCTCAGGTACTTCCTGATGCCTCGCCGGCCTGAGGATGATGCACGCTGGGTGATCTGCTACGGCTGCGACCCTGCCACGCTCGGGAATCGCTACGAGGTCCGTTGGCGGGATGACAACGGCATCTCGATCGGGTACCTACCGTGAACGCGCACTCGCTCGTGGGACTGTTCGCTTTCAATCTCTTCCTGCTCGTCGTCGGTGTCGCTCTGCTCTTCGGAGCCCGGAGCTGGGAGTCATGGAGCGACCTGTTTCGCCTTTCCGGCTTCGCCTACATGCTCGGGGTCGCGGCGACGGGGGTAGCTCTTGTGATCGAGCTCGTCGCCGGGCTCGATCTGTCACTTCTCTCGATTCTTGCGACCGGGCTCGGCCTGGCCGCCGCCGCGGTTCTCGCCGGCCGCGCGCTCGGACGCTCGTTGCCCCCGAGCAGGGTGTTTTCAGGACACATCTCGTTGACAACCGCGATCTTCGGAGCGCTGACGATCG
>DASVEU010000251.1:0-2620 GCA_036380395.1 Gaiellaceae bacterium | reverse complement strand
TCCTCGAGCAGCCGGATGTGCTTCTTCATCCCGGTCAGCGACATGCCGAAGGGCCCGGCGAGCTCGCTGATCGTCGCGCTGCCCGAACCGAGCCGTTCGAGGACGGCGCGGCGGGTCGGGTCGGCGAGGGCTGCGAAAGCGCGGTCGACGGTCTTGGGATACTGAACCATTAGGTTCACTATAACGAGTTCGGCGCTGCGATGAGTTCGGCTCCTTCCGAAGGTCATAGTTCCCAACCCGCAACAAAGGAGACCCGATGGGCAAGCTGGTTGTGACCGAGTTCGTGTCGCTCGACGGCGTCATGCAAGCGCCTGGCGGCGAGGACTTCAAGTATCCGGGCTGGAGCTTCGCATTTGACCGCGGCGAGGACGGGAATCAGTTCAAGCTCGACGAGACGCTGGAGACCGAGGCGCTCCTGATCGGACGCGTGACGTACGAGAGCTTCGCCGGCGCGTGGCCGAAACGCGAAGGCGAATTCGCCGACAAGTTCAACACGATGCCCAAGTACGTCGTCTCGTCGACGCTCGAGGATCCGGAGTGGAACAACACCACGGTCCTCAAGGGCGACGCCGTCGACGAAGCCACGAAGCTCAAGGAGCAGATCGACGGGATCGTCCAGACGCCGGGAAGCCTCCGGCTCGTGCAAACGCTGCTGGAGCACGATCTAGTCGACAAGCTTCACCTGATGGTGTTCCCGGTGATCCTCGGAACCGGGCGGCGGCTGTTCGGCGAGACGACCGAGAAGACGGACTGGCGGCTCAGCGAGGCGAAGCCGGTCGGGCCCGACGGCGTGCTGGTCCTGATCTACGAGCGAGCGAGGGACGCCTCTTCGGCCGGCGCCGCCAGCTGACCGCCTAACGTGGAGGTTCTGGCGTGGTACTACGCTCGCCGGTCGTGACCGCGCCGCTTCCAGATCGCATGCTCTCCATCGGAGCCGATCCGCGCGACACGGCCGACGAGCGCTTCCGGAAGCGCCTGCTCGTCGGCGTGGCGCTCGTCATCCTCCCGGTCGCGTTTCTCTGGGGCTGCCTCTACTGGGTCGTGGGTGAGCGCGCGGTTGCGCTCACGCCGTGGGCCTACGTCGCCGGGTCGACAATCAGCCTCGTCGTCTTCGCGCGGACCGGGAATTTCGCGCTCCTGCGCACGGCGCAGCAGGTTCTGATTCTCGTCGCCCCCGCGGCCGGGACGGTCATGCTCGGTGGCCTCGACGAGTCCAGCTCCGTGATTCTGTGGTCGCTGTTCGCGCCGCTCGGAGCAGTCGCATTCGACCGCCCCAGCCGCGCCTGGCCGTGGTTTGCGGCATTTGCTGCCACGATCCTGGTCGCGCTTGCTCTCTCCGAAGTCGTTCGGCCGGACGGCGCCGACCTGCCGGAGGCCTTCGTCCGTACCTTCGACGTCCTCAACATCGTCGTGGTCTCGTTCGTCGCGATGGTGTTGCTCGTGACCTTCGCGCGAGGACGGGACGCCGCACAGGCGCGCGTCGAGACGCTGCTGCTCAACGTCCTCCCGGCCGACATCGCGCAGCGGCTGCAGTCGGATCCGAACGCTATCGCCGACCACTTCGACGAGGCGAGCGTCCTCTTCGCCGACGTCGTCGACTTCACGCCGCTCTCGAGCCGGCTCGACGCGCGCGAGGTGGTCGGGCTCCTCGATCGGCTCTTCACGAGCTTCGACGAGCTCGTCGACCGCTACGAGGTCGAGAAGATCAAGACGATCGGCGACTGCTACATGGTCGCGGCGGGCGTCCCCAGGCGGCGGCCGGATCACGCACACGCACTGGCGTTGCTCGCGCTCGAGCTGCGCGAGTGCGCGAAGACCTGCCTCCCGGACGGCAGAGACCACGACCTGCGGCTACGCATCGGCATCAGCTCGGGGCCGGTCGTGGCCGGCGTGATCGGGCGCCGCCGCTTCCTCTACGACCTGTGGGGTGACACGGTGAACATGGCGAGCCGGATGGAGTCGCACGGGACACCGGACGAGATCCAGATCACGGGCTCGACCTGGCAACTCGTGCGCGACGACTTCGTCACCGAGCCCATCGGGCTCGTCGACGTGAAGGGCAAGGGCGAGGTCGAGACGTGGCGCCTCGTCGGCCCTCGCGAATCGCTCGCAGACCCTCAGTCCGGATACTCGTCCTTCCGCCAGGCGCGGGGTTCGGAGGGCTGAGCTTTCGGCGTTCGCTCGAGCAGGAAGCTGAAGTACGGCTGGACGAACGGGTCGGGCGCCATCACCGTGTAGGTGTGGTAGACGGTTCCGTTCTCGCGCGCGAAAGCGATCCAGCTCGGAGCCTCGCGCAGCCCGTCCTTGGGCTCGGCCCCGATCTGGCCTGACCACTCCTGGAGCCACTCGGACGGGTTGTCGATCATCTCCTTGACCTCAGGGATCTGCTGCGCCTGCTCCCCGGTCAGCACGAGGCCGAAGTCGAAGGCGAAGTCGCTGTTGTAGGTAGAGACGTAGGGGAACTCCCAGCCCATCCGCTGCTTGTAGGCGGTCAGCCTCTCGATCGGCGCCCGCGAGAAGCAGAGCAGCGTCACGTCGCGGTGGTTCAGGTGGACGAGCGAGCCGTCGAGCCCGTCGCCCAGGTTCGTGCAGCCGGGGCAGGCGCCGCGCGTGTAGTCGG
>DASVEU010000250.1:0-2430 GCA_036380395.1 Gaiellaceae bacterium | reverse complement strand
TGTCCGCCTTGGCGAAGCCGTAGAAGTTGAGCCCATCGGTGACCCTGCCACGCGGGTTGTACTTGGCCATCAACGTCATGTACTGCTTCACGATGGGGTCGTTGGCCCAGGTCGGCGACGCCAGATCCTTCAGATACGCGGCACTGATCGAGCCGTTCACGGTGGCCGCGCTCGATGCGCCGACGGCCGTCGTCATGAACGTGTCGGTTGCCGAGACCGAGTTGACGTAGATCTGCGCCGGCTTCCAGCCGAGCGCCCGGATGATCGCGTAGGTCTGGATCGTCGGCCGCGGCGTCACGAAGATGACCAGGGTGTTCGCCCCGCTAGCCCGCAGCTTCGCAATCTGCGAGGCCGGGCTCGGCGCCGTGACCTCGAACGCCTCCTCACCGACGACCTGCTGCCTCACCTTCGCAGTTCCGAGCGCCGACTTGAAGCCTGCAAGGTAGTCCTTGCCGTAGCTGTCGTTCTGGTAGAGGATCGCGATCTTCGCGTTCGGCTTCTGCGCGAGGTCGAGGCCGTAGAGCCGACCCTCGGAGACGTAGTCCGGCTGCCAGCCGATCGTCCACGGGTACTTCTTGTAGTCCTTGCCGAAGTCGCTCGCTCCGGTGGAGACGAGGACGTGCGGCACCCGGGCCGAGTTCAGATACGGCTGCACAGCCTGGTTCACCTCGGTGCCGAGCGTGCCGACGATGGCGAAGACCTTGTCCTCCTGCACGGACTTCCGCGCGAGCTGGACTGAGTTGACCGGGTTGTAGCCGTCGTCGTAGTACTTGAAGACGATCTGCCGTCCGTAGATGCCGCGCTTGCCGTCGGGCCCGCGCCGCGCGTTGATGTAGCTGAAGTACGCCTTCATGGACGCCGGAATCGGCGCATAGCTCGATGCCGGTCCCGTCAGCGGAAAGGTGCCGCCGATCGTGATCGTCCGGGCTGTGATCCCCGGATCGGCCGCCTTGGCGTCCGCCTTCGCAAACGCAGCCGGAATCGCCAGGGCGAGCGCCCCGACGAGAGCCAGCAAAGCCAGTGAGACCCTACGCATGAACACTCCTCCTGGAGAACAGACAGAGAAAAAAAGAGTCGCGCGTGGCGACTTTACGCAGTTCCAAAGGGTAAGACAACGGCTGGACGACGAAGTTAGCCTTAAAACTCCTGTGTAGCCAGACGGTACTGCAGGTGCCGGTCGACCACCTCGAAGCCGGCCGACTCGTACAGCTTCCCGGCGTGGTAGCCGTGGACGGAATAGACGATTGCGGTGTCGGCTCCGGCCTCCCGTAACCGCCGGCAAGCCTCCACGCAGACCGCCTTCCCGAGCCCCAGCCGCTGGTGCTTCGGGTGGGTGCCGACCGGCTCCAGCTCGCCGACCCCGTTCTCCTCGTCCAGCCAGACGAGCGCGTACGCCGCGAAGCTTCCGCCGGGCGCCTCGACGACGAGATCGAGCTGCTCTCGGTAGGGCGGCAGTGCCCGCAGGCGCCGGTACGCAGAGACTGTGACCTTCGACGGATGAAACGCTGCGCGATGGACCGCGACGCGGCGCTCGACATCGGCCTCGCCCTCGACGTTACGGAGGCGGTACCCCCCGGGAAGCGGCGACGGCTCGATCGGCTCGGCGAGCGACCGAACGCGATGCTCCAGCCAGTCGTCGTTGCCGAGCGGCGCGTAACCGTGGCGCTCGAGGGCCGTAGCGAAGACGACGTCGCTCTCCAGGAGCTCTGCGTCCAGGCCGCCGTCCAGCTCCGCGCCGGCCGCTGCCGCGAACCACTCCAACAGGGCGTCGTAGACCGCGTCGTCGCGATGCTCCGGATGGACGGTGCTCTGGAGGGTCTGAGGCAGCCAGAGGATCCCGAACGCGACCGGTTCGCCGTCGCGCTCGAAGATCTCCGCCCGCCTGGGCCGGGCGAGCTCGGGCTCGTGCTGGTACATGCCCCAGGTGACGTCGCCCACGTGGAGCGACGCATGCGACTTGTCGACCGCCCAGACTGCGCGCACGACGGCGTGCAACGCGTCGAGGTCGTCGGCGCCCACGTACGCGCGCGAGGTCAGAGCAGAGCGGGATCCGTCACGGGCGCCTGGCATGCGAATCGCTCGCAAACGTATACGGCCGCCTTCCCGTCCACGAGACTCTTGCCCTCGAGCAGTGGCACGCCGGCTGCGGGGCCGACGGCGACAACTGCGTTCGGCTGCCATGGAGCGAGCGCCGCCCGGGCGACCGGCGAATCGATAGGCCCGACGATCGCCAGCTCGCGCGGCGGGCTGAGCCAGAGGTCGAGCGCGCAGAGCGACCAGCCGAAGGCCGAGGGAG
Organism: Gaiellaceae bacterium; assembly: GCA_036380395.1. GTDB lineage: Bacteria > Actinomycetota > Thermoleophilia > Gaiellales > Gaiellaceae > 3-1-20CM-4-69-9. The sequence goes on along the minus strand of DASVEU010000250.1, from coordinate 134 downwards.
CGCGCTCGAGCGCAGATCGGACGAGTCGGAGGACACCGAGCGCCTGGCGCTCGAGCTCGTCGTCGCCGTAGATCCGCCCCAGCCGCAGGAGGACGTGGGCGAGCATGGCATTGCCCGACGGCGACGGATGATCC
>DASVEU010000249.1:0-2722 GCA_036380395.1 Gaiellaceae bacterium | reverse complement strand
GACTGCAAACGCCGGCTGCTTGCGCGGCTGCTCGGGCTCCACCGGGGGGTCGGCGAGCCAGTACCTCGTCTCAGTCATAGTCGTGGTACTTGGCGACGTCCACGTTCTCGAGCACGGCGATCGCGTCGTTGACGAGCACCGCGACGGAGAAGTAGGCGGTCAGCAGGTACGACGTCAGCGCCCGCCGGTCGACGCCCATGGCGCGCACCGCCATGCCCGGCTCGACCTCGTCCGGGACGGCCGCCGGGCGCAGCCCGACGACGCCGCGCTCGTCCTCGCCGACGCGCATGAGCACGATGCTCGTGGTGCCGACCGAGCCGTCGGTGGTGCCGTTGACGTCGAGCTTGTCGCTAGGAAGCAGCGGCACGCCGCGCCACGTGAGCTTCGGGCTGCCGTAGACGTCCATGATCGCCGGTGGCACGCCTCGGCGGGTGCACTCGCGGCCGAACGCCGCAATCGCACGCGGATGCGCGAGGAAGAACGCCGGCCGCTTCCAGACGCGCGTCAGCAGCTCGTCGAGGTCATCCGGCGTGGGCGGCCCGGAGCGGGTGCGCACGCGCTGCTTGACGGAGACGTTGTTCAACAACCCGTAGTCCGGGTGATGGAGCATCTGGCGCTCCTGCTGCTCGCGCAGGGCCTCCATCGTCAGGCGGGTCTGCTGCGTCACCTGGCTCATCGGCTCGTTGTAGAGGTCCGACACGCGGGTATGAACGCGCAGCACGGTCTGCACGATGCTCATCTCGTACTCGCGCGGGACCTCCTCGTAGTCGACGAAGGTCTGCGGCAGCTCGGGCTCGCCGGCGTGCCCCGACATGAGATCGATCGGGCTGTCGCCCGGCCGTCGCCCGTTGCTGGCGGCAAGCTCCTTGAACCGCGCAGCCAGCTGCTGGTCGCGCGCGACGAGCTCGGTGAGCCGCGCGCGTTCCAGGGCGAGCAGCACGCAGTGCGTCACGGCCTTGACGCGATGGCGCCACTGCTGCTCGCCGACCCAGGCTTCGCCGTCGAAGTAGTCACCCTCGGCGAGCACGTCGATCAGCGCTTCCTCCCCGTACTTCGTCGCACCCCATCGCTCTACCTTGCCATGGGCGATCACGTACAGCCGGTCGGCGTCGGTGCCGGGCTCGGTGATGATCGCGCCGGGCTCGAACGTCTCCTGACCGAAGGACTCGCCGAGGGCCGACAGCAGCGCCGAGTCCGCGTCGGTGAGGAGCGCCATCTCGCGCAGATCCTCGGAGAACACGCGCGCGTCGTCGCCGTCGAACTCCGTGCCGATAAGCCCGTCGCCGACGGTGAAGCTGCGGTGACGGTTGACCCGGTAGGCACCCGCCTCGACCTCCACCCAGGGCAGCGCCCGCAACAGGTAGCGAGGCGTGATCGCCTCCATCTGCGGGACCGTCTTGGTCGTCGTCGCCAGCGGACGAGCCGCCGCGGGGCTCAGGCTGCGCTGCGTATCCTCAGACATCACACTCTCCCTCGGTGTGCGTGATAGCCGTGCAGGCATGCGTCCGGGCAGGGATCTTCTGGATGAGCAGCGCGCTCCCCTCGCTCCTGAAGCTCGCCTCGACGGGAAATGGCGCATCACTGGCAACGCAGGAAACTCTCATCGACTGGCTCTCCTCGGATTTGACTCAACGGGATCTAGACCGTCCATTCCCCTAACGGCGTGGACGGCGCCGGTCGCGGCGTGCGCAAACCTAGTCGCGGCGTGCGCAAACCTACACCCACGCGGGACGGTCGTGTGAATATCTGCCCTCCACTCCCGAAACCGGGTCACGGTCGATGACTAACAGCCATTCGTCCGGATCTTGTAGCAAGGGTGAGCTCCCCGACCGTGGTCGCGCGCCTGAACGTTTGCACGGATCGGGCTACCTCCACCGAACCGACTCAGACTCCGCTCCGCCGTCCCCGCCAAGTGTCAAACGGCCATCGGCAGGTCGGCAAGACGCGGGCGTCACGACGAAGCGACAGCAGCCTTTATGCAGCGTCGTGGTCAGTCAGCGCAAGAGCCGACCGACGAGCAGCACATCTGGCCAGCGGGTCCCTCGGGTAGAGCGTGACAAGGGCGTAGTTGAATGCCGCCGCAACCCGCCCGCCGTACGGGACCGCACCCGTGGCCGTAGAGGTCTGGCTCGCGTGGCCAGATCGTGGAGCTCGCCCGTTCGCGGACCGGCGTGAGGACGGCGAGCAGCCGCGTCGTCGCCGCCAGGTCGGGGCGACGCTCCAGCGGCAGCTCGTATGCCCGCGGCCGCGGATCGCGTTCTTCGACGGGTCAGCGCGCTCGACGCGCACGAACAGGCTGCGGTCGCCTTTCAGAGATCGGGAGCGTTCACGCCAGATCACCGCGTCGCTGGACGCGGATGACGCGCGCACGGCGCAGGCTTCGGTCGCGGCGGGATGACCGACGTCGGTCAGATTGCCCTGCCATCGGACGCGATCGCCGTCGCCGCGTGCGCCCGGGCAGGAAGCGCTCACAGCGCGCCGTGAACGCGTGAAGCGTCCGCCCAGCGACGACAGTGAAAGCAAACCGAGTCATAGGCGAGCATCGCGCGAAGCATCTCCTGGCGTAGCCCCTCTGAAAGGAGCCTCCTCGCTGAATCGTGTGGGTAGCGCCGCTCACGCGGGAGCTGATTGCGCGCAGCGCAACCCATGATCGCCACCATCAGCGAAGCGAAGCCGGGCGGTCAAGGGCAGTCCGGCAGGGCCGAGCGCCAGCGAGCCGCGT
>DASVEU010000248.1:0-4643 GCA_036380395.1 Gaiellaceae bacterium | reverse complement strand
TGCCGCCAGCAAGACCGCCGCGCCGGCCGTCTCGGTATGCAGGAATTCCCGCAGCGGCGTCCGCAGGCTGCGCGCCCACGCCGTCCGGCCCGAGAAGACCGACGCCTGAGGCGGCCCATTCCGACGGTCGTTGGTCGAGCTCGCAGAATCGCCCGTCAGAAGGCGAGCACTTCGTCGCATGCGGCCTTGCAGCGTCGGCAGACGTCAGCGCAGATGCGGCAGTGCTCGTGGTGGGCGGCGTGCCGGTCGCACTCCTCGGCACAGGCGACACACGCCGCCGCACAGGCCTCGATCGTCGCGCGGACGAGGCGGATGTCGGGACGGGTCTGTCGCGTCGCGATGCGCGCGGTCGCCTCACAGACGTCCGCGCAGTCGAGACAGACGCGGATGACGCCGGTCAACTCCGCCAGGTCGCTCTCGCTCAGGCTGGCGTCGGCGCAGGCGGTGCAGCTGGCACCGCAATCGAGACACTCCTCGGCACACCGAAGGAGAGCGTCTCGAAACTCGCTTCCCGGCAGCGGGTGCAGCTCCACGATCTCGCGAAAGGTCATCTCTCCCCCAGCGTGCCCTCGAACTCGCAACCCGAAGGCATGCGCGGGTGCAAAGGGATCGCCGCCGTTCCCGCCATCCGCATAGGAAGCGGGTTCTTCGAGCTCGGTCGCATCTCGAAGACAGTCCGACAGCCGCTGACTACGTCGCTAGCAGGTCCGCTCGGGGTCGAAGACGATCTTGATCGCCTCCGCGTGCGTGCCGTGGTTGCGGTAGGTCGCGTTCGGAACGTCCCCGCCCGTGTATCCGACCCGCGTGGAGACACCGCCCGGTTGCTTCCGGAAGAGATCTTGCGTCCCCCAGAAGCACCCTCCGGCAAGGATCGCCCTTCTGTTCGGTTCCCGTGCCCAAACTTAGTGGTGGTACTCGTGCACCACGGCGTGACCCTTCCCGCGCCCGATCATCGCGTGGTTTACGGCGAGTGCGAAAGGCCAGGCGATCACGAAGCCGCCGAGCAGCGGCAGCCAAAAGCGCAGGTCGCCGAGGCCTGCCTCGAGTGCCCCCGGCACCAGCACGAACGTCAGGTTGTCGACGAACTCCATGATCGCGATCGAGACCGTATCGGCGGCGAGTGCGATCGGCACGATCGCGCCGAGCGCGAGCCCCGCCCGGAGCAACGGCAGCGAGGTGAGGAGGTAGCCGAAGAGGAAGCCAAGCCCGACGGCCACGGCGATCGAGGCCACGTCTCCCCAGCCGAACGCGGTCGCGATCACCATCCCCGTCACCTCGCCGGTGAGGCAGCCGGTGAGGCAGTGGTTCGTCGCGGAAACAGCCAGGCGGTTGAGCGACTGGCCGCCGCGGTCCGCGTGGCCGACCCTAGCCTCCTCCTGAGCGATGAGGGCGTCGCCGGCGACTTCCGCCAAGTGCCACTGACGCTCGTGCGCCCCACGCTCGTGAAATTCGTCGTGGCTCATCTAACGCCGGTCAACTTCAGCAGGTCGCTCTCGCTCAGGCTGGCGTCGGCGCAGGCGGTGCAGCTAGCACGGCAATCCAGACACTCCTCGGCACACCTTGGGAGCGCCTCACGACAGTCGGTTCCCGGCAGCGAGTGCAGCTTCGCGATCTCGCTGAAGGTCATCCCCCGAGCGTGCCGGCGAACTCGCAATCCGAAGGTATGCGCGGGTGCAGAGGATTCACTGCCGTTCCCGAGGTTCGTGTGGGAGCCGCCCATGGCTTCAGCGACGGTCTTGCCGGCCTTGCCGAAGCCGATGACGAGCAGATCGGCATGCAGCGGTTCCGTGTCGGCTTTCGTGCACAGCCCGCCTCGTCGCTTCGGTAACCACTGCGTGCGCTAGTTCCTGCCGTGTCACCCATTGCCGGCTCGCCTGAGCCTACGATCCGCCCTGCTGATGGCGTTCTCGTACAGGCTCGTCACACTTGGCCGGACCGGCCGCGAGCACGCGCGCCCGTACACGAGTCAAGACCCGCTCGCGCCGGGTTCGACGGTGCTGCTCGGCGGCCGGTACTGGCTGGTGGAGCGAGTGGACGATTGGACTGTCCACGCGCGCCCGGCGCGCTACCGGCTGACGCTTCGCCATCCCGACGGGCACGAGGAAGCTGGGGCGTTTCGCCTCTTCCGGGCGGACGCCCCCACCATGGGCCATCAGCTCGCAACGAACGAGAACCGCGAACCGGTCAGCTGGGCAGTCGTCGAGCAGCGGCTTGCCCGCGACGACACCGGCGAACCGTTTCTTGAGGTTATCGCCGAGCGCGACCACGGCGAGGTCGAGTCGCTGCCCGACCACCAGCTCGAGCACGCGGTCGAGCAGGACCGGGACGGCGCGGTCGCGGCTCCGGCCGCCTTGGCAGGAGCCACGCGGGCAAGCCAGGCGGTGGAGCTGGTCGCGCTCGAACCAGGCCAGGCACCGGACTGGCGACAGGCGAGCCGCTACCTCGAGTCGTTGATCCTCGAAGAGCTCGAGGACGATCTGATCGAACTATGCGGCGTCGACACCCGCAACGATCCCCAGGAGCAATGGCTGGACACCGTCAAGCGCCGGCTTCGCGAGGACCTCGACAGCTTCCGCACCGACTCCGAAGGCCTCCACGACGAGATCGAGGAGTGGGATTTCCGAGGCAGCAGGATCTTCGCCGCCGTCGGCCGCTTCGACGACGACTCGAATCCAGCGAGCGGCTACGGCTGGATGTGCCGGCTCGTGGACGCCGGCGTGCTCCAAGCGGCCGGCTTCTATCGGGCACGCAAGCCGCTGCTGCCGCTCTGACTCCCAGCGGCGCCGCGAGCTGCGGCCGCGGCGACCAAGCACCGCCTTGAGCTAGCCGGTCGCCGCTCGCGTGCGCCGCGGCAGAACCCATTCCTGGCGTACGAAGTGGCAGGTATAGCCGTTCGGATACCGCTCGAGGTAGTCCTGATGCTCGGGCTCGGCCTCCCAGAACGGCCCCGCTGGCGTCACCTCGGTCACGACGTTTCCCGGCCAAAGGCCCGAGGCCTCGACGTCGGCGATCGTCTCCTCCGCGACCCGGCGCTGCTCCTCATCGAGGTAGAAGATCGCCGAGCGGTAGCTCGCTCCGATGTCGTTGCCCTGACGGTTCAGCGTCGTCGGATCGTGGATCTGGAAGAAGAACTCGAGCAGGTCGCGGTAGGAGGTCCGCTCGGGGTCGAAGACGATCTCGATCGCCTCCGCGTGCGTGCCGTGGTTGCGGTAGGTCGCGTTCGGAACGTCCCCGCCCGTGTATCCGACCCGCGTGGAGACAACGCCCGGTCGCTTCCGGAAGAGGTCCTGCATCCCCCAGAAGCACCCTCCGGCGAGGATCGCCTTCTCGACTGGTCCTCTCATGTCCCGCCTCCTTCCCAAACGTCGCCTCTTCGAGCGTGCCAGAAGGGCTCGTTAGTCCAATGGGCATTCGTCACCGGCGGCGGCGCCTCGATCTCCGTCACGATCTCGCCGAGATCCATCCGGCCTCCCTTCGTCGTTGTCGTTCCGCGTAGAACACGGCGAACCGGCCGTGCGGCGTCTCCAGCCACACACCGAGTTCTACCTCGAGTTGAGCTACACGCCCTCGGTGTTGGAACATCTGGTAGTCCAGCCAGCGTTGCCGGTCGCACTCGTGCGTGTCCTCCTCGCTGACAGGCACTGATGCACCGCACTCGCCGCACGGCCGGTACTGCGGCTGCACAAAACCGAACATCACCCGCGGCCTGCTGGCCGTCGGCGCCGCTCAACGTCGACGACGTAATTCGTAACGCGACCGCTCTCGTGCATGTCGCGCAAATGCGTCGCCGTCGTCAGAAGGCGAGCACTTCGTCGCATGCGGCCTCGCACCGGCGGCAGACGTCTGCGCAGATGCGGCAGTGCTCGTGGTGGGCGGCGTGCCGGTCGCACTCCTCGGCGCAGGCGACGCACGCCGCCGCGCAGGCCCCGATCATTGCGCGGACGAGGCGGATGTCTGGACGGCTCTGCCGGGTTGCGATGCGCGCGGTCGCGTCGCAGAAGTTCGCGCAGTCGAGAGCGACGCGGATCCCACCGCGACACGGCTCGAGACTGTCCACCTCGACCCACTCGCCGACTGGCCAGCGGAAGCCCGTGAAGGGCGCGACGCCGCCCGGCGAGGAACTTATACGCGATCACGATCCGCGCCACCCCCGGAACGCCTTGAGCAGCCGCTCCTCCAGCTCGGCGGGCAGTCTTTCGACGCCGAGGTGACCCGTCGCCTCGATCGTCAGCTGCATCTGCTCGAGGTACCGGTTGCAGCCCTCGCAGAACGCGAGGTGCTCTTCGAAGCGTTCGCGACCGGCAGGCTCGAGCGCGTCGTCGAGGTACGCAGTCACGAGCTCGACGATTCCCCTGCACGCGAGTTCTCGGTCCAGCCTCATTTCATGTACTCCTCCAGTGCGCTACCCACTTTCGTCCTGGCCCGGTGGAGCAACACCGTCACGCCGGTCAACTCCGCCACGTCGCGCTCGCTCAGGCTGGCGTCGGCGCAGGCGGTGCAGTTGGCACCGCAATCGAGACACTCCTCGGCACACCGAAGGAGAGCGTCTCGAAACTCGCTTCCCGGCAGCGGGTGCAGCTCCACGATCTCGCGAAAGGTCATCTCCCCGAGCGTGCCCTCGAACTCGTAACCCGAAGGCATAC
>DASVEU010000247.1:0-8263 GCA_036380395.1 Gaiellaceae bacterium | reverse complement strand
GATCGCCTCCCTCAAAGTCGACGGAAACCTCTCCGCGTCAGACTCGTACGCGTTGCCCTCCAACGCAGGCGGCAGCTCGAGCCCTGCCTCGATCCCGTGCAGCCCGGCCGCGATCAACGCCGCGAAGGCCAGATAGGGATTGACGTCGCCGCCGGGAATGCGCGTCTCGATCCGCTGCGCCGCCCCGTGCCCGACGATCCGGAAGCCGCATGTGCGGTTGTCGTGCCCCCACGCCAGCGTCGTCGGAGCCCACGACCCTGCCGCGTAGCGCTTGTACGAGTTGATCGTCGGCGCGAGGAAGATCGCCATCTCCTTCGCCCCAGCGATCCAGCCCGCGAGGAATTGCTCGAAGACTTCGGGGCCGCCCGCGAAGGCGTTCTCGCCGTCACGCCAGAGGCTCGCGTGGATGTGACAGGAGCTGCCGATCCAGGAATGGTCGGGCTTCGCCATGAACGTGATCGAGCAGCCGTTCAGGTGCGCGATCTCCTTGGCACCGTTCTTGTAGATCGAATGGTTGTCCGCCATGGTGACGGCGTCGGCGAAGCGGAAGTTGACCTCCTGCTGCCCCGGCCACGCCTCGCCCTTCGAGCTCTCGACCGTGATGCCCGCCTCGTACATGCCATTCCGGATCTGACGGAGCAACGGCTCGTCGTAGGTCGTCGCGAGCACGTGATAGTCGAGGATGTACGGCACGGACGGAGTGAGGTCGCGGTAGTGCTTTGCGTGCGCCTCCTCGAAGCTCTCTTTGAGCAAGTAGAACTCGAGCTCCGACCCGATCATCGGCTCGTAACCGGCAGCCTGCGCCCGCTCGACCTGCGCCTTCAGCACCTGCCGCGGCGACGGCCTGACGGGCAAGCCGTCGTTCCACGTGACGTCGCAGAGCACGAGGGCCGTCCCCTCGAGCCAGGGAATGCGACGCAACGTGTCGAGGTCGGGGCGCATGGCGAAGTCCCCGTACCCCTGCTCCCAGCTCGCGATCGAGTAGCCGGGGACGGGCTCCATCTCCATGTCCAACGCGAGCAGGTAGTTGCAACCCTCGACACCGTGCTCGGCGATGTGCTCCTCGAGAAAGTACTGGGCGTGGACGCGCTTGCCGAGCAAACGGCCCTGCATGTCGGTGAACGCGACGACGACCGTGTCGATCGACCCGTTCTCGACGTCGCGTTTCAACTCGTTGAGCGTCAGCATCGGCGAAGGACGGAGGGAGCCGGCTCGAACCGGCTCCCTCCCACTCGAATCGATCCTACGCCGCGGGTGTGGTCACAGGAGGACCTGTCCGTTCCCCGTACCGCTCCTCGATTCGTGCAAGCTCCTCTTCGGATCCCTGCGCGACTGGGCCCTTGAACCACTTGTGCGCGGACAGCAACCACCAACCGCCGACGAGCAGCATCGCCCCGACCACGGCAATCGGCGCGTAGTTGACGCTCAACCACGTGAAGCCACTCTTGAACGGGATCCCCGTTGGAGTGATCGGCATGATGAACAGCACCGAGATGAAGCCCACCCAGATGACAGCCGTCCAGCCGATCGGCTTGTACCAGCGACCGAGGTTCCACTCGCCCGGCTCCCATGCGTCTCCCAGCCGCAGCCGCAGGAAGATCGGCAGCGCGTACGCGATGTAGAGGCCGATCGTCGCGATCGACGTAACCGCCGCATAGGCGACGTAGCCGGCGCCGACGCCGATGTCCTTGGAGAAGTACGCCGGAAACGCGCAGAGGAACGCCAGCACCGCGATCGCCAGCACTGCCATGTACGGCACGCGCGCCGTGTTGAGCCGCCGCCAGATGCGATGGCCGGGCGTCGCCCCGTCCCGCGAGAAGGCATACAGCATCCGCGAAGCCGACGTGATCGAGGACATCCCGCAGTAGAGCTGAGCGCCCACGATGATGAACAGCAAGAACTCCGCCGCCCTCAACCCGAGCGAGTCGAGCAAGACCTGCTTCACCGCGAAGATGCCGGCTCCCGTCGTGGACTCGAAGCTTTGGATCGCGAACGTGACGCCCAGAGCCAGGATGTAACCGAAGATCGCCGAGACGACGACCGACATGACCACTCCTCGCGCTGCCGCTCGCCCCGCATTTTGGGTCTCCTCGCTCATGTGAGCCGAAGCGTCGTAGCCCGTGAAGGTGTACTGCGCCTGCAAGAGCCCGAGCAACAGCACGAACCAGAGCCACTGATGCGAGAAGCCGCTGTTGTTGATCGTCTTCGAGAAGACCGTCCCGACCGACTGGTGGTGATCCGGCTTGAACGCCAGGAAGCCGACGACGATCAGCACGCCGAAAACGTGCCACCAGACGGAGATGTCGTTCAGCAAGGCGACCAGCCTGACGCTGAAGATGTTCATCAAGGCGTGCAGCCCGAGGATGCAGGCGTAGACGTAGATGATCTCGTGTGGCGAGGCGTGGAACGTCCCTGGCCACAGCAGATTCAGAAGCGCGTCGGTGAAGATCGCCGCGCCGTAGTCGATGCCGGCGGTGATCGCGATCTGTCCGATCAGGTTGAACCACCCCGTGAACCAGCCCCAGACGGGCCCTCCCATCTTCGAGGCCCAGTAGTAGAGACCGCCCGCGGTCGGATACTTCGATGCGATCTCGGCCATCCCGAGAGCGACGATGATCACGAAGAACGAGACGATCGGCCAGCCGTAGGCCTCCTCGACCGGCCCGCCGTAGTTGATGCCCGTCGCGTAGAGCGTGAGCGTCCCGGACAGGATCGAGATGATCGTGAACGAGATGGCGAAGTTGGAGAAGCCGCTCATCCCGCGCCGCAGCTCCTGGGCGTAGCCGAGGGCGTGGAGCATGCGCCGGTCCTTCTCGTGCGCCGAATAATCGGCCACAGTTCCGCCTCCTAGTTGGGGTCGGCGCGGATTCTCTCGCGCCGGCCGCCCCGGATCAAATAGAAGGGCTACGTATGGCCGAGCCGGGCGGCCTCGACCAGCTTCGCGGGAGCGACCTCCGCGTAGGCGTCCTCGACGATCCCGGTGAGCTCGTCCCAGTGGATCTCGCGGTCCAGGCGCAGCCCGAGCCAGCCGCGATGACCGACGTAGGGCGGCACGAAGAAGCGCTCCGCATCCGCGTCCACGAGCATCCTCTGCATGCCTTCCGGCGCCGCGCACCAGATCGCGAAGCGTCCGTCGCCGTGGTGATTTGTCAACACCATCAGGAACGAGCGTTTCTCGCGGATGAAGAACGTGGGCGCGCCGTGGCTCGGCCGCTCGCTCGTCTCGGGCAGGGCGAGACAGATTTCCCGGAGCTGCGCCAGGACCTGTTCGCGCTCGGCGTGTCCGGTCATGCCCTAATGGTTACGGAAGTCGACGATCAGCCGGGTGGGCGACGTCGCCGTCTGGACACGAAAGTCGACCTTGTCCGAGAGCCCGATCGCCCAGCTCAGCACCGCTTCGAAATCGCCGGTCCGGACGACCTCCTGGACGACCGAGGCGCCCGCCGCCGCGCCGTCGATCCGCTTCGGCCCCTTGTAGGTCATCACGCCCTCGCCCGTGTTCAGGTCGAAGCCCGATGCCGGCTCCATGCGCACGAGCACGATCGCATTGCCCTGGACGCTCACCGGGTTGCCTGACCCGTCCTCCTTCAGCGGCGGCTGGACGTACTCGATGCGATAGCCAGGTAGGACATTCTGGAACTGGAAGACGACACGGTCGTAGCCCTCGTGCCGGCCGACGGCGATGCGGTCGAGGAGCGCGGTCTCGCTGCCGCTCGCGCTACCGACGACAGGGGTCGTGCCCGCGCCCTCGAGCGGGTCGGTCCCACCGGTGCTAGTCGTCGTCGGCGTCGGCGAAGGAAGCGAATAGCCGCCCTGCGGAGTCGTGGACTTGTCGGACCCGCCGCAGCCGGCAACCGCCAGCAGGGCCGCGGTGACGACACCGATGGAGAAGAGCCTGCGGATGGGTGCAGCCTACTGAGGCCTTGTTAGGGAAGATGGCGTCAATGCTGGAGATCACACCTGGGTTGCGCCGCTGGACCGCCTTCCATGACCATTGGGAGGAGGACGTCGGCTCGCTCGCCGTGCAGACGAGCGACGGGCTAGTGCTGATCGACCCGATCGATCCGCCGAACGAGGTTGCGGCAGCCGACCACGTGCTCATCACCGTTTACTGGCACGGACGCAGCACGGGGACGCTCGGCGCGAAGCGAGTGTGGGCCTCGGCCCGTTCCGAACGGCCGCTCAAGAGCCGGGGGATCGCAGTGACGGATCCGTTCCGCGCCGGGAACGCGCTTCCCGGCGGCATTCGCGCCTTCCAGACAGCGCGATCGGCGGAGGTCGTGTACTGGCTGCCGGACCAGCGCGCGGTCGTTGTCGGGGACGTCCTCCTGGGCGCCGGCGCGAAGCCGCGTCCGACTTCCGACCCGCTACGTCTGTGCCCGCAACGCTGGCTGGGAAAGGAAACGCACGACGACCTGCGCAGCACGCTGCGTCCCCTCCTCGACCTCCCGGTCGAGCGTGTGCTCGTCTCGCACGGCGAACCGATCCTCAGCGGCGGCAAGCAGGCGCTTGCCGCCGCGCTGGACTGATCAACTACGGAAGCGTGACGAACTGCTCGAGGAATGACCGAGCGGAGGGCGTGTCCATCCGGTAGTCGACGTTCGTCGCCCGGCATATGAAGTCACCGGTGATGGTCGTGCCCGCGACGATGTTCGTCTCGGTGTCGCCGGCCCCGAGGCTATCTGCCTCTCTTCTTTCTCATCCGACTCTCATGGAACGACGGCACACTTGAGTGGTGCGCGTCTTGATCGTCGAGGACGAACTGAAGATGGCGAGCCTCCTGCGGAGAGGTTTGCTGGAAGAGGGACACGCGGCGGACGTGGCCACGACGGGCGAGGACGCCCTCTGGATGGCGCAATCCCATCCCTACGAGGCGATCGTCCTCGACGTCATGCTTCCGGGGCTGAGCGGTTTCGAGACGTGCCGGCAGCTCCGGAACGCGGGCATCTGGGCGCCTGTTCTCATGCTGACGGCACGCGGCGGTGTCGACGACCGTGTCGCCGGCCTAGACGTCGGCGCAGACGACTACCTGACGAAGCCCTTCTCCTTTGCCGAGCTCCTTGCGCGGCTGCGCGCCCTCATCAGGCGGGGCGGCGGCGAGCGGCCGACGGAGCTGGTCGTCGGGACGCTCCGTCTCGATCCCGCTTCGCGACGAGCGTGGCGCGGTCGAACGGAGATCAGCCTCTCGCCCAAGGAGTTCGCGCTGCTGGAGGCGTTCATGCGCCGACCCGGACAGGTTCTTTCCCGGCTCCAGTTGCTCGAGCACGCCTGGGACTTCGCGTACGAGAATCGATCGAACGTCATCGACGTCTACGTGCGGTACATCCGGGAAAAGGTCGATCGGCCCTTCGGGACCGAGTCCGTCGAGACCGTGCGCGGAATCGGCTACCGGCTGCGCGAGAGTGACGAGGAATGAACCGGCTCCCGATCAGGCTCCGGCTGACGCTCGTCTTCGCCCTTGCAATGGCCGTCGTCCTGGTGCTTGCGGGCTGGCTTGTCTATGCGCGCGTGTCGAACGACCTTGCCAACACCCTCGACGAACAGCTGCGCTCGCGCGCACAGGACCTCTCAGCGCTCGTGCGCCGTGAAGGCTCGCTCAAGTCCACGCACGGCTCCCTCATCGAGCACGGGGAGACCTTCGCAGAGCTGCTGAGCGCGACCGGCTCGGCGGTCGACTCGACGAACCCTGTGGGGCATACGCCGCTTCTCTCGCCTCGCGATCTCTCGCACGCGCTACGCGGCCGTTTCTTTCTAAACCGGAACTCTGTTCCGGGGCTCGACGAACCGGCGCGCATGCTCGCGTTGCCCGTCCCACGCGGGCGGACCCGGCTCGTGCTGATTGTCGGCGCAACACGTGCGAACAGAGCGGAGACGCTTGTCAGTCTGCGCAATGGTTTCCTGATCGGCGGCCCGCTGGCCCTGATCCTCGCCTCACTCGCCGCTTACGGGCTCGCCGGTGCTGCCTTGCGTCCGATCGAAGCGATGCGGCGGCGAGCGGCCGACATTTCGGCCTCGTCGCTCGAGGACCGGCTGCCGGTTCCGCCAAGCGGAGACGAAGTCTCGCGACTGGGAGAGACGCTGAACGAGATGCTGGCGCGCATCGCCGACGGGCTCGCGCGTGAGCGTCGTTTCGTCGCGGACGCGAGCCACGAGCTGAGGACGCCGCTTGCACTGATCAAGACCGAGCTCGAACTGGCGCTCAGGCGGTCGCGTACTACAGCAGAGCTCGAGACGGCGATCCGCGGCGCAGCCGAGGACACCGAGCGTCTCTCCCGGATCGCGGACGACCTCCTGCTCCTGGCACGCGCCGAGCAGGGCCGCGTGTCGTTGCGGCGCGAGCCGGTCGACGTCGCCGACGTCCTCGAGACGGTCGCGGGACGTTTCAAATCCCGCTCGGAGTCAGAAGGCCGTGACCTCTCGGTGACCTCGGATGACGATCCGCTCGTCGTCTCGGCTGACCGTTCGCTCATCGAGCAAGCACTCGCGAACATGGTCGACAACGCGCTCACTCACGGCGCGGGCCGTGTGACCCTCAGAGCCGAACAGCGCAACGGATCTGCAGAGCTGCACGTGGTGGACGAGGGCGAGGGTTTCCCCGCGGATTTCCTCCACCTCGCGTTCGAGCGTTTCAGCCGGGCGCAGAAGACGACCGCGGACGGCAGCGGTCTTGGCCTGGCGATCGTCGAAACGATCGCCGAAGCGCACGATGGACGAGCAGGCGCTGCGAACGCGAGCGGCGGTGGGACCGACGTCTGGCTGTCTCTGACTGTCGCGCGTTAGCGATCTTCGCCGGCCGCGGCAACTGCCGGGTCGGGCGTCGCCGCTTCGTCAGTCGAGTCGATCGCGTCCAGCGCGGGAGCCTCGACCGGCTCGCCGTCGTACGAGTAAGTGCCGGCGGCCTTGGCCGCGGCTGCCGCTGCCTTCTTCTCTTCCTTCAACTCGCGCTTTTCCTTCACCTTGCGCTCGCGTGTCAGTTTGGCCATCGTCGTCTGTCTCTTGGAGCCCAATGCAGCCCTTCCTCTCTATTGACGCGTCCAGAATAGCTTGAACAAGCCGCCGGACGCTGACGGAGCCAGAGGCGGACGTACGTTGCGTACGTGGCTCCTGGGGCCGGCGGCACCCCCGATTCGGCGCGCCCGAACCTCCGAAACGGGTGACCCATCCCACCCTCCCGGTGTCGGAGTGGGATGCCGATCACAACGAGTACGGCCGGCTCCCGGCCTGCTCCCACGACCTAACGAAGGATCTATTCATGCGGAAATCTCTCCTCCTTGCCTGCGCCTTGACAACAGTGGCCATCACGACCGTGATGCCCGCGGGGGCAGCTACCCCGGCCACCTTCACGCTGCTCGCGGGCACGTTGTCGATCAGCACACCGACAGTCAGCGTGTCGCTCGGATCACAGGTCTCATTGATCACATCGAGCACGATCAGTGGCCCGCTCGGTGTCGTCACGGTCTCGGACCAGCGCGGCGGCGCAACGACCTGGACGGCATCTGTGATCTCTACTGCCTTTACTCCTCCGGCCGGCCCGGCCGACCCCGCGAGCAACGTCAGCTACGCAGCAGGCGCGATCACGGCCTCCGCGACCGTAGTCGCGACGGCGGTTGCTGCACCAAATCTAACCGGCGTGTCGACTGTCGTGACAGGCACAAGCACCGGAGTCAGCTCGGCGAGTTGGAACCCTACGATCTCAGTGGTCGTGCCGGCGAACTTCGCCCCCGGCGAATACGCGGCCACGATCACCCACTCGGTCGCCTAAGCGAGGAGAACACGCCGTGGCTCGCTACCTGTTCGCGCTTTCGCTTCTGATCGGGACAATTGTCCCGGCTGCCACCGCACTCGCGGCACGGTCACAGCAGCCGATGGCAGACTCGGGCAGCATCGGGATTCGGATCGTCGACGTGCCGGTCGCCGCACGCAACGACCCCCTCGCCCTCACTTACATCGTCAATCGAATCACCCCCGGCAAGACTGTTCGCCGTCGAGTCGAAATCAGGAACAGCACCCAGGCGAACGCGTCTGTTCTCGTCTATCCAGCCGCCGCCAGCCTTCGACAGGGCGGATTCGCGTTCGCCGCCGGCCACGGCAGAAATGAGCTCTCTGGCTGGACGTCGCTGAGCCGAACCGCACTGCGCCTGCCGCCTGGCGCCAACGCCTTCGCAACAGTCACGATCCGCGTGCCGAAAGATGCCTCGTCCGGCGAGCGCTACGCAGTCATCTGGGCCGAGGTATCCACATCGGGATCAGGCGGCGTCAAGCT
>DASVEU010000246.1:0-11587 GCA_036380395.1 Gaiellaceae bacterium | reverse complement strand
GGTGTCCGGCGCTCGCTGGTCCTCCACCCCGTCGTGATCCTTGTGAGCGTCATCGGCGGAGGGGCCTCTTTGTCGTCGCCGGGATGGTGCTCGCCGTACCGGTCGTCGCGGTCGCCGTTTGCGTCGTGAAGGAGCTCAAGTCGCGGCCTACCGTGACCGCCTATCCCGGAGATGCGAAAGATACCGCCGGTGCCGATGGGGCGGCGTCGCGATCTACTCCGCACCATTCCCGTCAGGGGCCTCATACGAGCCGCTCTCGATCTGCTCGATCTGCTCGATCACTCGGCGCGCCTGTGCCTCGAACCTCGATGGAACGAAGAGCTCGGCCGGACCCAGCGGGTATGGGCCTTCGCGCTCTCCCCTGAGATCGACGGGGATGCCTTCAGCCTCGAGTCGGCCCTTGACGATTTCTCCCTCGACCAGCGACTGCGTTGAGAACACTCGCACGAAGTCTTCTCCCATACACCGCATCATGTCACGGCCGTGTCGGCAGGTGCAGGCGTCCCCAGACGACGAGCGGGTGCGTTCCATCAGGGTCGATCAGACAGTTGAACAATCTGGCGGTGACTTCTAGGTGGCAGTCATGACTAACCCGAGGAAGCAGCTCCGGGTTGCGTGCCCCGAGCCGCTAGGTTCATCCTACGAGGTGCCATTCACGCGGCGCTGGTGGGGAAGTGGGTCATGACCTACATCTCGCGCGGGTTTCGGGGCAAGCGCGCTGAAGAACGGGAGGATTCTCGACTCCCGCCGGGCCAGTACCTCGTGGACGACTTCCCGGTACTGTCGGCCGGTCCCACGCCGCACACCCCGCTCGAGGAATGGACGTTCTCCATCGAAGGTGACCTCGGCGTGCTCAAGAGCTGGAGCTGGGAGGAGTTCCGCGCCCTTCCGAGCGAGGAGATCCGCACGGACATCCACTGCGTCACGAAGTGGTCGAAGCTGGACACGACGTGGGAGGGCGTCTCGATCGACACGCTCATGGAAGGCGTCGAACATGACGCGACACACGCCATGGCCTTCTCCGACGGCGACTACACGGCGAACCTGCCGCTCGAGGACCTCGTCGACGGCAAGGCGTGGGTCGTCTCCGCCTACGACGGCCAGCCGCTGGAGGCCGAACACGGCGGACCCGCCCGGCTCCTCGTTCCTCACCTGTACTTCTGGAAGAGCGCGAAGTGGGTGCGCGGCCTTCGGCTCATGGATCACGACGAGCCGGGGTTCTGGGAGTCCTACGGCTACCACATCTACGGTGATCCATGGCGAGAGCAGCGGTACTGGGGCGACTGAGCTGGACGCTCGGCGAGGTCGTCGAGCTGATCGACGAGACGCCGCGGGTCCGGAGCATCGTCCTGGACGTCCCGGACTGGCCGAGGCACCGAGCGGGCCAGCACGTGGACGTCCGCCTCACGGCCGAGGACGGCTACCAGGCCCAGCGGAGCTACTCGATCGCCTCTGCGCCGGAAGATCCCCGGCTCGCGCTCACCGTGGAGCGCCTGCCCGACGGAGAGGTTTCCTCGTACCTGGTCGGTGAGCTGCGCCCGGGGGACATGCTCGAGCTCCGCGGGCCGATCGGCGGGTACTTCGTGTGGGAGGCGAGCAGGCAGGAACCGCTGCTTCTCGTCGCCGGAGGATCCGGGATCGTGCCGTTGATGTCGATGCTCCGGCACCGAGAGGCTTCGGCCACCGTCCCGGGCGCTCGCCTCGTGTACTCCTCGCGGTCGTGGGAGGACGTCATCTACCGCGAGGAGCTCGAACGGCTCTCCTCGGCCGCCGGAGGCCCCCAGGTGATTCACACGCTGACGCGAACGCAGCCGCCCGGATGGACCGGCTACGCTCGTCGAGTCGACGGCGCGATGCTCGCTGAGGCCGCCTGGGCTCCGTCCGCCGATCCCATGGCGTTCGTGTGCGGGCCGACGCCCTTCGTGGAGTCGGTCGCCAGTGCCTTGGTACTCATCGGCTATCGGCCGACCAGCGTCAAGACCGAGAGATTCGGACCGACGGGAGGATAGATGGAGAGCCAGGTGAGCAGGGTCGACGGCAACGCGATGGCGGGGATGCTCGGCGAGATCTTCGTGCACGAGATGACGGCGGCCCGGGTCGCCTGCGGCGGGTGCGGGAGGATCGAGGCGATCGGTGCCGAGCACGCCTACATGGACGCCCCCAGCGTCGTCCTTCGATGCTGCCACTGCGAGGGCGTCCTGCTCGTCCTCACGCGAGCGCGAGACAACTACGTCCTCGGGCTCGGCAAGGCGAGCTGGCTGGAGGTGGCCGGATCGCCTTGAGCGCGCAATCGCAGCATCACGGAGCCCACACTCCGACCGGTACGTACTGGTGAGGCACGTCGATGAGGATAAGCTCCGTCTGCTCCAGTGCTTGAATGCGGAGCTCCTCGGGCCCGAATGCCTTTACGGCGTCACCAGTGTCGAGCCTGTCGGTTCCGTTGAGCTCGGTCGCGCCGCCGATCACGTAGAGGTTCCGGCCCGGCCCTCCCTGAGGCTGTGCCCTGCTCCGACGCCGGGGTCGAGCGAGCCGACGAAGGCCGACGCGTCCTAGTGCACCCTTACGACGTCGCCGCCATCTGGATCGATCACGTGCAGCAGGCGGTTCCGACGGTCATCGAGCGTGAACTGCCGCTGTTCCAGGCTCGGCGGCAGCAAGGGGTGTCCGGGAGGATCCAGAACTGCAGAAAGCGCATCGGCTCGGTCTTGGATCCGTTCCGCTCGGAGTGGTAGGCGCCGGAGCCGAGCGTCATCCGCTGGACGCCCCCGGGGAGCAGCGTCCCGCCGTTGCCGAGGGAGTCGGCGTGCTCGAACGTGCCCTCGACCACGTACGTGAGCCCCTCGACGTCGGCGTGAGGGTGCATCGGCCAGTCGGCGGCCGGCGCCAGACGGTCATCGTTGAACACTCGCAGTGGGCCGATGCCCATCTGACGAGAATCGCGGTAGTGGTCGAACGAGAAGTGCCAGCGGGCATCGAACCAGCCACCCGCCTCCTCGTGGATCTCGTCGTCACGCCGGACCTCGATCATGGCTCCCCTCCTTCGGTTCGATCGCTGGATGTGGGTGAGGTGCTGGACGCCATCAGAGACTCAGCCGTTCGGTGCCCGAGCATCGCGGCGGGCGGTGTGGAGTCGAATGGACTCTGAGAGTCCCTTCAACTCGACGGGGCCGATCTCGACGAACGAGACGGGTGTCGCTTCGGCGGCGTCGACGACCGGTTGGCTCACCACGACCTCACCAGGTCTGGCATAGTCGGCGATCCGCGACGCGATGTTCACCGTGCGCCCGAAGTAGTCGCCTTCCTGGAACAGGACGGGGCCCGCGTGCAGTCCGACGTGGGCCGGCGGAAGACCGGCGCCCGCGATGCCCTCGACCATG
This sequence comes from Gaiellaceae bacterium, assembly GCA_036380395.1. GTDB lineage: Bacteria > Actinomycetota > Thermoleophilia > Gaiellales > Gaiellaceae > 3-1-20CM-4-69-9. The sequence continues at coordinate 8,210 of DASVEU010000246.1, read as the reverse complement.
TCGAGCGCCGCGATCACGCCCGGCCCCGGCTCAGGGAAGTGGAACATCACCCCATCACCCAACCACTTGATGGGCCTGCCTCCATGAGACGTCGAAGTGCGTTGGACGATCCGGGACATCGTTCCCGCGAGCTCGGCAGCGGCTTCGTCGCCGCGCTCCTCGGTTAGCCTCGTATAGCCTGCGATATCGAGGAAACAGATGGCCGGGGGGCGCTCCACCCGGCTGTGGACGCCAGCTCCTGAGAGCGCCGCCTCGATTCCGTCGAGGAAGTTCTTCGTCCACGCGTGTTCCTGATGGCCGTGGTACAAGGCGACGAGGGCCTGGTCGAGGAAGGGCACGATCCGGTGAACGACCCGGCCGTCCGCGGCCTCCATCATCTCCGCCGCCGTCATCCCGGATTCGAGGAGAGGAAGCTCGATCTCCGTGTGCCACCACTCTCCCTCGGTCTCCGCGATGCGCCGCAGGCTGTCTCCGTACGCCCTCAGCCAGCGCTCGATCACGGGGAGGCGGAAGCCCAACGCGACCTGGGCTTCGATGAGCGGGACGATCTGGAGCTCGTTCTCGCGGGCGCGATCCGTTGGATGAGCCTCGGCGAACCCCGCTGCCTCGCGGATGACCAGCAACAGCTCGACGGGAACGTTCGTCTTCTCCGAGAGCTCTTGAAACGTGACACCGCTGAGCGACGACAGCCGCGTGAAGTGCGACATGTCCAAGAAGCCCAGAGAGAGCTCGCCTCGCCGGATCGCGGCGGCCACTTCCTCGAGCGGGACACCCGCCCGCTCGAGGGTCTGCATCAGGCGGACCCGCCTGACATCGCCTTCAGAGAAGCCGCCTCCTTCACCAACAGAGACAACCCCGAGCTCGACCAGCCTGCTGACGTAGTCGTGAGCGGCGCCTGCCCGTGCGGCGACGTCGTCGATCGAGTATTCAGACATCGGAACGAGCGAGGCGGGGTGGTTCGCTCTCTTCCTGGTGGATCTCAACATCTCGTCCGACCTCAAGCACGGCTCCCTCCTTCGTCGTGGGAGCGTCGGACATACATGAGCTGCTTGGCCCGCAGGATATCGGCGTCGCGTGGATCGAGCGGGAGTGAGTCGTACAGGTGCTCCCTCTGAACATTCGTCGCTCCATCCGGATGCGCTTCATCCTGCTCACCCGTCGCGATCGGGTGCCGACGTTTCGACGTCGTACCAGTGGCCGGCGACGCACCGCCACCGCCGCATCCACACCTTGCTGAACCTGATGTTCATCGCTCTCCTCATTGTGCGTCCTGGTCAATGCGCACGTAAGATCTTTGCTTCCGCCCGCGGGAGCTGAGCGGCCGCTAGCCACGCTCCTCGACCGTGATCTCAAACACTCGGGCCATCCCGTCCGCCATCGTCGCCAGCTCGAACTGAGCAGCTCGATCCCCCGTCGCCTTTATGTTGCTCGATTGGCCCCTGCTGTCGAGCGCCTCGCGGATCACCTCGGCTACTCCAGCTGCGTTCATCGTCGTCTCCCTTTTCAATGCAGCGAGGTCTTCAGCCAGAACGGAGGCCCGCTGCGGCGGAGGTCCTACTCGCAAGCACCGTCACTCCGCGTGCTTGAGCGCCCAGTCGAGCGCGTAGTCGGCGACCTCCTCCCACCCATCGATGGCGGGCATCAGATGCGGGCCATCGAACTCCACGATCTCCGTCACCGTCTTGGACTTGTAGTGCTTCGCATTCGAGTGGCCCACCTTCGGAGGGAAGAGATGATCCTGCTTCCCAGAGATGAACAGCAGCGGCGGTCGCGCGTCGTTGTGGTAGTCGACGTAGGTGTCGTCCTTTCCCGGGTGGATGTTCGCGAGCGCGCTTCCCCAGAAGACTCTGCCTGAGGCTGGGATGTGGTAGCGCTCGTAGAGCTCGAGTGACTTCTCGTCGCTGAACGTGTTCGCGAACACGTAGTGCCACTGTTTCGGCGTGAAGCCGACCGCTCGATGCCGGTTCGCGGGGTTCTTCAGGATGGGGAACCCGGACCTGATCTCGGAGAGGGGAACGACCTTCACGCCCTCGGTCGGCGCTGAGTTCATCGCCACCCCGACCGCGCCGAACCCGTGATCGAGCAAGATCTGGGTGAACACGCCGCCGGCGGAATGCCCGATGATGATCGGCGGACGATCCAACTTCCCGATCATGTTCTCGAGCATGTCGATGATCTCCGGCACCTGGAGCTGTTCGATCGGCGTTGGGTCGGCGCGGAGCGCCTCGACCTCGACCTCGAACCCCGGGTACGCAGGTGTGAGGACCCCATAGCCCTTCGCCTCGTAGTACTCCTTCCAGTGCTCCCAACTCCTCGGCGTCACCCAGAAGCCGTGGATCAGCACAATCGTGTCAGGCTTGGCCTTGGCCGGGACCTCTGCCATCGTGGCTCCCCTTTCCCTCGTCGACCTCTTCACCTAGGACGTTCGAGACCGGGAGGACACGGGCAGGTGAGCGCTGCTTCATCGACCGCGACCGCGTCGATCATCTCCATCACCTCTCCGCTCGTACACCGGGCTCGAGTCCTCGGCTCGAGCGCGTCATGAGACCGTGGAGCGAGCATGCCGCGACCGGGGGGTGCTCGAATCAGCCGAAGCGCCAGTGAGGTCGCCAGTCGCGTCCCACCATCGCACTCCGACCAGCGCCAGCAACATAGATCGCCGCTAGCGTGACGCTCGTTCGTCAGGCGGGATGGCTGTGCGCAGAACGTGGCGACCTCACTTCGATCCCGAATCGGCGCGCGGATCGTGAGCGCCGTGCCCGGCCCGCGGAGGTCGGGACTGCTACGACACGGTGAGGCGGCTGGCGGGAACGCGGCTGAGCTGGTTGCGCGAGGTGACGTCGAGCTTGGCGAAGACCTTGCCCAGGTGGTACTGCACCGTCCGTGGACTGATGAACAGTTGTGCGCCGATCTCGGGGTTGGAGAGGCCGTCGCGGGCGAGATGGGCGATCTGCGCTTCCTGGGCTGTGAGGAGTTCGCGCGTGTCCAGGGTGCGCTTGCGCACCGTCTCGCCGGTGGCCGAGAGCTCGCGACGGGAGCGTTCGGCGAACCCTTCGGCCCCGATGCGGCTGAACGTGTCGTGAGCGGCGCGAAGCTGTTCGCGGGCGTCCACGCGCCGGTTCTCGCGACGGAGCCATTCGCCGTATACGAGCTGGGCTCGGGCCAGGTAAGGGGCGAGGCGACCATGAGCCAGTCGCTCGATAGCCTCCTCGTAGAGCGATTCGGCCGAGGTCCTCTCCGTCAGCAACGCGCGCGAGCGGGCCTCGATTCCTAGGGCCCACTCGGTTCCGCTTGCTCGTGTTCGCTCGCTGAGGCGCTCGAGGGCCGCCGCGGCGACCTTTGGTTTGTTGCTGTGCACCGCTGCTTCGACGAGTTCGACCAGCGCCAGGGCGTACAGGGAGAGTTCGTCTTGCGCGCATGCTCGCTCTGCCGCAAGCAGCGCCCCCTCGTAGCGGCCGAGGCCGTTGCAGAGCAGCGCGTCTGCGCACTCGATCATGCTCAGCGCCATGCCCTGGCCTCTGGCGGCCGCCTCCGGGCGGCCCGCGCCGATCAGCTCGAGCGCTTCGGCCTCGTTGCCGCGCCACGCGGCGACGATCTGCCTGGCCTGAACCAAGAGCGCCGTGTGCGTCGTTTGGCTGATCGCGTAGGCCTCCTCCAGCAGCGCCGACGCCTCCGCGTACTCCCCGGCGTGCACGTGCGCGCCGGCGCGGTAGCTGGCGGCGATAGGAAGGACGCTGAGAGCGCCGGTCTTGCGCGCGCGGCGCACGCCGTGGGTGGCCAGCTCTTCCCAGATCTCGTGCTCCCAGAGATCCGCGGCGACCCGGCATGCGAGCCAGAGCCAGCGGTTGTTGGCCGGAGTGTCCCCGTCGTCTCGTCGGAAGGCTTCGAGCGCCTCTCGCAGCGGAGCCACGCCCGCCGCATAACCCTCCGTCGCTCGCGTCGCTAGACCGTTCAGGAGCAGGTCTGTCGCGCCTGGGGGCCGCGATGCCGGGGGTGCGGCGTGGACGACCTGCAGCACGTCCCTTCCGTTGACGCCGCGGCCAGCGAAGATCGCCGCGGCAAGCGCTTCCAAACACGTCTCGCGCGCAACCTCGGGGTCGAGCGGGACCAGCCGCTTGGCGGCGTCGAGCAGCAGTGGTGGTGCGTCGCTGCCGCGCCTGCGGGCGAACGCGATCTGCGCCCGCAGCCGCTGCAACCGCGCGCTCTGGAGCTCGTCGAGCGGGGTGAGTTCCGCGGTCGCCACCAGCGCGTGCGCCGCTTCGGGGGCGCCTGCCTCCAGCTTGGCCTGGGCGGCGGCGAGTGCTCGCGTTCCCCGGCGTGCAGGATCGGGAGTCAGCTCCGTCGCACGTTCAAGGAACGCTGCCATGGCCGCAAAGCCGCCACGGCGCCGGGCCCGGTCGGCCGAGCGTTCCAACTCGCCGGCCACCGCCTCGTCGAGGCCGACCGTGGAATGGGCACGATGCCATGCCCGCCGATCGGGATCCGCCACCGGATCGGTCGCCGTGGCCAGCGCGCGATGGATCTCCCGCCGCTCGTTCGGTGCCGCCGCGCGATAGATCGCGGAGCGCACCAGCGGATGCCGGAACCGCACGCGGCCGCCGAGCTCGATCAGCCCGGCGGCCTCAGCCGGCGCGACCGCATCGGGCCCGACCCCGAGTGGCTCGGCCGCGCGCCAGAGCAGGGTGACGTCGCCGACCGGCTCCGCCGCCGCCGTGAGTAGCAGCCGTTGTGAATCGGGGGGGAGCGACCGAACCTGCCTGAGGAAGCTCCGCTCGATACGGTCCGCCAGGGGCCGCGCGTCGGGAAGGGCGAATCCGCCCGCCAGCTCGCCCGGGGGCATTCCCCGCGGCAGCTCGAGCAGCGCGAGTGGGTTGCCGTGTGACTCGGCGACGATGCGGTCTCGCACCCGCTCGTCCAGCGGTTCGGGCAGCACCGAGCCTAGGAGCATGCGGGCGTCGTCTTCGCTGATGCCGCCGACCACTAGCTCGGGAAGCCCTGCCAATTCGCGCACGTCGATCGGCTCGCGCACCGCGAAGAGAAGGCCGATCGGGTCTGCCAACAGGCGGCGGGCGACAAACGCGAAGGCCAGGGCTGATGCACTGTCCAGCCACTGGGCGTCGTCGATCACACACAGCAGAGGCCGCTCGTTAGCTGTCTCAGCGAGCAGGCTGAGTGTCGCGAGTCCAACGAGGAATCGGTCCGGAGCCGGGCCTCTGTCAAGTCCGAACACCACATCCAGGGCCTCTCTCTGCGGACCCGGAAGGGCGCCGCGCCGATCGAGGATCGGAGCACAGAGCAGATAGAGCGAAGCGAACGCGAGCTCCATCTCCGACTCGACACCGACGGATCGCAGGACGCGAAAGTCCTGGGCTGAGCCGATCGCGTAGTCCAGCAGCGCGGTCTTGCCTACGCCCGCCTCGCCACGCAGGACGACGGTCCGGCTCTCGCCCCTGCGCGCGGCGTCGAGGAGGACGTCGAGCACCGCGCACTCTGCGTCGCGCCCTCGCAGGGTGTTCTGCGCGGACATCGTCCCCCGCCATCGTCCCCTTCCACGAGCACCCGCGTGTGCTCGATCGCGGCCACCGTGGACCGACCAGGCGTCCCACCGCTGGCTCACGGATGAACGCGAGATGAACGAACGCCCCTCGCCCGCCCCCCATCTCGCGACCGGAGAAAGGTACACCCGGCCCTCCGTGGTGGCGAAACGCCCCGAGCCGGCGTCTGTCAGCGACTGGCGACCAACGCTGGCGTGTCGGCTGATTCGACGGCGCCTCTTTCGGGACATCCTCGCCGTGACCGACATCCGTCGGGAAGAGGAGGTCTCAATGATCAGCGAGAAGCCGACGCGTCTTTCTCGGCGCATGATCGCGATGAGCTCGGCCCTCGTTCTCGTCGCGCTGGTCTGGATCGGCGGCGGCGGGCATGCGGCGGCCACACGGCAGGCGAGCTCGGATCCGCGACCGACCATCGTGCTCGTCCACGGCGACTGGGCGGATGCGTCATCGTGGAACGGCGTGATCGAGCGCCTGCAGGATCGCGGATTCACCGTTGTGGCTCCGCCCAACACGCTGCGCGGACCGAGCCAGGACGCCCCGTACCTGGCCAGCTACCTCCAGACGGTCCCCGGTCCGATCGTGCTCGTGGCGCACTCCTACGGCGGCTTCGTGATCACCAACGCGGCCACCGGCAACCCCAACGTGAAGGCGCTCGTGTACATCGACGCGTTCGTCCCCGACGAGAACGAGACGGCCCTCGACCTCGTGGGAGGCACCACCTCCTGCGTCACCGACGACGGCGCGTTCAACCCGGTGCCGATCGACGGCGGGCTGGATCTGTACCTGCGCTGGGAAGCGGTTCCACCGTACGCCGGGTTCATGGAGTGTTTCGCCAACGGAGTCAACGTTAGGACCGCAGCCGTCCTCGCGGCGGGGCAGCGACCCGCGTCGGCCGCGCAGTTCGAGGATCCCTCCGGGGCACCCGCGTGGAAGACGATCCCGTCGTGGGCGCTCCTCGGCACACTCGACAACGTGATTCCGCCAACCCTCCAGGAAGAGATGTACGAGCGCGCCGGCGCCCAGATCTCCACCGTCAAGACCGGCCACCTGAGCCTGATCACACGTCCAGACGTCGTCGTCCGGGTCATCCTGTCGGCGGCTGAGGCGACGACGTGATCGCGAGGGAGGCAGCGCGATGAAGATCGTCGTGATCGGCGGAACCGGCCTCATCGGATCCAAGCTCGTCGAGAAGCTGCGCGAGGCCGGCCACGACCCACTCGCGGCGTCGCCCGACTCGGGGGTCGACACGCTGACCGGGGAGGGACTGGCCGAGGCCTTGGAAGAGGCCGAGGTCGTGGTCGACGTGTCGAACGCACCGGATTGGAACGACGACGCGGTGATGGACTTCTTCCTGACCTCGTCCCGCAACCTGCTCGCCGTCGAGACCGCGGCCGGGGTGGGCCACCACATCGCCCTGTCCGTCGTGGGAGCCGACAGACTCGCGGACAGCGGGTACTTCCGGGCGAAGGTCGCCCAGGAGGAGGTGATCAAGGCGGCGACCGTGCCCTACACGATCGTCCGCGCGACCCAGTTCTTCGAGTTCATCGCTCGCATCGCCGATTCCAACACCGACGGCGAGACGGTTCGCATGCCGCCCGTGCTGGTTCAGCCTGAGGCAGCCGACGACGTCGCCGCCGCGTTGGCGGTCGCGGCGGTGGGCGCGCCGGTGAACGGCACCGTCGAGCTGGCAGGCCCCGAACGGTTCCGTCTGGACGAGCTCACCCACCGCGTGCTGAGCGCGAACGGCGACGCACGCCGAGTGACGGCGGATGGCCGCGCGCGCTACTTCGGCGCAGAGCTCGACGACCGCTCCCTCGTCCCGGGTGACGACGCACGGATCGCTCCGACCCGTCTCGAGGACTGGCTTGACCGGACGACGCTCAAGCACACGGGCCCACGAACGCCCAAACCGGAAGGAGGCTCTGAATGAAGCCGACGATCGTCGAGCCGGCCGCCGAGCCGACAGAGGAGGACGAGATGAGCACGAGCGTTTCCCCGACAACGATCACCGACCGCGAGCTCGAGCAGGTCGAGCGCGCGAATGCGACCACGGCGACACCAGTGGTGTTCATCCACGGGCTCTGGCTGCTACCGAGCAGCTGGGCCAACTGGGCGGACTTCTTCGAGCAGGCCGGCTACGCGCCGCTGACGCCGGTCTGGCCAGACGATCCGGAAACGGTCGAAGAGGCCCGGGCGAACCCGGAGGTCTTCGCCAAGAAGACCTTGAGGCAGATCGCGGATCACACCACCGAGATCATCGATGCCTTGGACAAGAAGCCCGCGGTCATCGGGCACTCGACCGGAGGCTTGCTGGCGCAGATGCTCGCCGGCCGGGGCCTCTCCGCGGCCACGGTGGCGATCGACCCGGGAGTCTTCCGCGGCGTTCTGCCTCTGCCGGCCTCGGTGCTCAAGGGGGTTGGCCCCTTCCTCCTCAACCCGCTCACGCGCGGCCGCGCGATCACGTTCACGTTCGACCAGTTCAAGTACGGCTGGGCCAACAGGCTGGACGAGAAGGAGGCGAGGGGGCTCTACGACACGTTCCACGTCGCCGGCTCCGGGATCTCACTCGTCCAGATGGGCAACGCGAACCTCAACCCGTGGACAGAGGCGAAGGTGAACACGAAGAATCCCGACCGCGGTCCCCTGCTGATTATC
>DASVEU010000245.1:0-12594 GCA_036380395.1 Gaiellaceae bacterium | reverse complement strand
CTACCAGCGCACGCTATTCATCGAGCACGGCTTCCTGCTCTGGAACAACTTCTGGTACGCAGGCCGCTACAGCTTCGTGAACTACAGCGTCCTGTACTACCCACTGGCCGCCGCGATCGGCATCAAGCTTCTCGCCGTACTCACGGTGGCCGTCGCAGTGGTCGCTTTCGCAGAGGTCGTCCGCCACGAGTGGGAGTCGCACAGCCGGTGGGCGATTCGAGTGTTCGCGCTGGTCTGGGCTCTGCTCGTCGTCTCCGCGGCGTATCCGTTCATGCTCGGGATGACCCTCGCACTGTTGGCGCTGTGGTCGCTACAACAGGACCGCCGCTGGGTGTTTGCGGGCTTCACCGTTCTGACGCTGGCCGCCAGCCCGCTCGCATTCCTGTTGCTCGTCGTCCTGCTGGCCGGAGTGGCGCTCGCACGGCGCGGCGAGCACAGGCGTTTCGTCGCCCCGGCCGCGGCCATCGGCGCGATCGCGGCGTTCGAGTTCCTGCTCCGGCGCATGTTCCCGGGCCGCGGCACGTTTCCGTTTTCCTTCGAGGAATTCCTCGCGGCAGGCACTTTCTGTGTGACGGGCGTGGTACTCACCTGGAAGATCGCGGCCGCGCGGATGCTTCGCTGGACCTACGTCGTGTACTTCGTCGCGTGTACCGCAGCTTTTGCGATCTCGTCACCGGTGGGAGAGAACATCGCGCGGCTGCGCTTCGTCGCTGCACCGATCGCGATCCTGACGCTATCGCTCCGTCGTTGGCAGCCGCGCTTCTTCTGCGCCGTGGCTTTGGTTCTAGCGCTCTCGTGGAATCTGACCCCGCTCGCGGCCAGCTTCATCCACGGCGTCAACGACCCGGCGGCGCACGCGGCGTACTGGTCGCCGACGATCGACTACCTGAAACGCAACCTCCGTCCGTCGTACCGCGTCGAGGCCGTCGACACGGCGGGACACTGGCCCGCTGACTTCCTCGCCCGGGCGCGGATCCCGCTCGCGCGCGGCTGGTTCAGACAGGAGGACTTCCCGCAGAATCGCGTGCTGTACGGGGAGTTGGGGGCCAAGGCCTACGTCGCCTGGCTGCGGCGGGTCAGCGTCCGCTATGTCGTCCTCACGTCGGCACCGCCCGACTACAGCGCGCGAGCAGAGGAACGTTTGCTGAGAAGCGGCCGCTCGGGACTGGCGGTCGTGTACCGGACGCCGACGACCACGATCTTCAAGGTTCCCTCCCCACGTCCGCTGATCTCGGCGCCGGCCCACGTTCTCGCGCTGGGGTACTCGTCGATCAAGCTCGCCGTACCGGTCGAGGGCAAGTACCGGCTGAACGTGACTTACGCGCCCTACTGGCACACGCGGGCGGGCTGCCTCACGCGTACTCCCGACGGCATGACGGAGCTGACGGTGCGGCGCACAGGGATCGTAAAGCTCCACTTCGCGGTGACCGCGACCCGCGCACTCGAGGCGATTGCGGGCACCCAGCCCGACACCTGCAGTTCTTGACTAGGGCTTGGCCGAGATCAGCTTGCCGAACGGATGCCAGGCGTTGCCCGACCAGCGCTGCAGGCGAACCTGCGTGAGCGGGAACCGGCTCGACGGGGTCGTGTGGAGGACGATGCCCGGCAGCACGAAGGGATTGCCCTTCTCGTTCAGGTGAGTGGCCGCGTTCATCACGCTCTGGCGAGTGGGGTTCCTGCCGGCTTTCTTGAGCGTGTCGACCATCGTGTAGGCCGTCGCCATTCCGGCCGTGAAGTAGCCGTCCTTGAGGTCCCGTGCGTTGATGCTCGACCCGTACTTCTTGAGGATCGACTGGAAGAGCTTGATGCCCTTGTCGTTACGCCAGAGCGGCGACGCGGGATCCTTGCCGAAGACGATCGAGATCGAGCCGTTCGCAGCGTTCTGCGGGACGATCGCCATCAACGCGGACGCCGACGACACGTCGTTGACGAAGATCTGCGGCTTCCATCCGAGCCGCGAGACTGCGTTGAAGGCTTGCAGCGAAAACTTTCCGAAGGCGAAAACCATCAGGACGTTGGCTTTCGAGGCTTTCAGTTGCGTCACCTGCGGCTGGACGTCGGCCGAGGTCGGGTCGTAGCCGACGCTCGCAACGATCGACTTCGTTTTCGAGCCGAGCCCGCGCTTCAGACCGCCAAGCAGGTCGCGCCCGTAGTCGTCGTTCTGATACAGCACGGCGATCTTCGGCTGCTTGATGTTCTTGACGACGTAGCGAGCGTAGAGCTCACCCTCCTCGGAGTAAGGCGGGATGTAACCGATCGTCCACGGGTACTTCTTGTAGTCGCGGCCGAAGGTGGTCGCGCCCGAGGAGACATAGAGCTGCGGCACCTTGGCGTCGTTCAGCAGTTTGCGCACGGCCAGGTTGTTGCTCGTCCCGAGTGAGCTGAACACGGCGAGGACCTGCTCCTGCTGAATGAGCCGGATGGTGTTGTTGACCGCGCGCCCGGGGTCGTAGCCGTCGTCGAGATACGTGAAGGTGAGCTTGCGGCCGAACACGCCGCCCTTGTCGTTGACGTACTTGAAGTACGCCTCGATGCCACGCGCGACGTTGCCGGCGATTGCCGCCTCGCCGCTCAGAGGGACACTCGAGCCGAGCTTGATCTCGTTTGCCGACACACCGGGAGTGACGACCGGGCGCGCACCGGCCGATGAGACTGCGAGCGCGGCGACAACGCCGCACACAAAGAGAACCCTCGCGCCCACTCCCACCTAGGACCGAGTGTATAGCCGACTTGTTAGCGGCCCAAAGAGACGCCGGACCAAGCCGCCCGCGCCGGTGGGAAGCAGGAGCATGACGACGATCAGGACGGCGCCGAAGATCATGCTCGGGATACCGGGCTGCTTCGGATCGAGATTCAGCGCCGGCAGGTGGTTGAGCCAGCGCGCCACGGTGTCCGCGTGGTTCTGCAGGAAGTAGATGAGCCCGGCGCCCGCGATGAGACCAACCAGGGAGTCGAGGCCGCCCACCGCCAGTCCGACGACGAGGTAGACCGACAGGATGATAGGAAAGACGTCCGGATTGACGTAGGCGTTCGCGATCGCATACAGCGATCCCGCGACTCCTGCGTAGAACGCGGAGATTCCGAACGCGAGCGTCTTGTACCTCGCAAGGCTGATCCCCGACGATGCGGCGGCCACCTCGCTGTCGCGAATGGCCTTCAGCGCGCGCCCGGTCTTCCCGCGAACGAGCCACCAGGCCGCCAACAGCAGCACGAGTGCAATGCCCCAGGTCAGGTAATAGATCCAGTTGTTCGTCGTGGTGTGTAGCCCGAAGGGCGGCTTGGCGAGGTTGAGGATCTTGCCGGTCGTGCCGCCGAGGAAGTGATCGAACTTCTTCGGCAACTGTGGAAACGACACCGCAATCCCGAAGGTGATCAGCGCGAGATAGAGGCCGGAGAGGCGCAGCGCCGGTACGCCGACGAGCAGTCCGGCGATGCCGGCGATCACGCCGGCGATGGGAATCGTCCAGAGATCGCGGATCTGATGGCCGTACACCCCGTCGACGCTGAGCACCGCCGTTGTGTAGCCGCCGATCGCCATGAAGGCACCGTGGCCGAGCGAGATCTGGCCGCTGTACCCGGTGAGGATCGACAGGCCGAGCAGCGCGATGAAGTACATCCCGACGATCGCCAGCTCGCGGGCCCGGAAGTCGCTCACGAAGCGCGGCAGCGCCGCGACGATCAGAGTGAGCAATGCGAAACCGGCGAGCTCGAGCAAGAGTCTGGCTCTCATACGCGTCTCACCGCAACCCGGCCGAACAGGCCGCCCGGACGCACGAGCAGGAGAACGAGAATGAGCAGCAGCGCCGCCGGCAGCTTCAAGGTCGAGCCGATGAAGCCGACGTAGCGGCCGAGCAGCGTGATCGTGACGCCGAGGAGGATCCCGCCGACCACCGCTCCGATCGGACTGTCCAGCCCTCCGAGCACGGCGGCCGCGAACGCGTACAGCAGGATCGTCTGCATCATGTTCGGATCGAGGAAGACGACAGGGGCGATCATCATTCCCGCGACCGCCCCGAGTACCGCGGCGATTCCCCAACCGAGCGCGAGCATCCAGCCCACGCGAATGCCGACGAGCCGCGACGACTCGGGGTTCACCGCCGCGGCACGCAGCGCCAGTCCGAGCTTCGTGAAGCGGAAGAACAGGGCGAGCAGGACGACGAGTCCCACGGACACCGCCACGATTCCGATGTCCTGGACGCTGATCGGCACGCTGCCGAGGTCGATCGTCCGCGTGGAGAACGGCCCGTTGAACTGCCTGTTGGCGCCGCCCCAGATCACGCTCATCAAGCCGTTGAGCAGCAGAGCGAGGCCCAAGGTGATGATCACGATGGTCAGGACGGGCGCATTCTCGACCGGGCGGATCACGACGCGCTCGATCGCAACACCACCGGCGAACGCGATCGCGAGCACGATCGGAAAGGCGGTCCAGAACGAGAGGCCGTGATTCATCAACGACCAGGCGATGAACGTCGTGAACGTTGCCATCTCACCCTGCGCGAAGTTGATGACGCGCGTGGAGCGGTAGATGATCACGATCGCAAGCGCGAGCCCTGCGTAGATCGCGCCCTCGCGGATGCCTGCTGCCAGCTGTTGCGCGAACTCCGTCCAGGTGAAGGCGCCCAGAAACATCAGTACCCCAGATAGGACTTGCGGACGGATTCGTTGGCGCGCAGCTCGTCGCTCGTTCCTGCCACGACGACCTTGCCGACCTCCAAGAGGTACGCGCGGGCGGCGTATTCGAGCGCCAGGTTCGCGTTCTGCTCGACGACGAGGACCGACATTCCGTCGTCGCGCTTCATGAGCGCGAGCGCTTCGAAGATCTGATTGACCACGAGCGGAGCGAGGCCGAGCGAGGGCTCGTCGAGCAAGAGCAGCTTCGGCCTGGCCATCATCGCGCGGCCGAGTGCCAGCATCTGCTGCTCGCCGCCGGAGAGTGTTCCCGCCTGCTGATCGTGTTGGTCTTCCAGCCGCGGGAAGAACTTGTAGACACGCCGCGCCTCCTCCTTGACGTTGGCGCGTCGCGCGTAGGCGCCGAGCCGCAGGTTCTCCCACACCGAGAGCTCGCCGAAGGTGCCGCGACCCTCGGGAACGTGCGCGATTCCCACGCGCGCCGTCGCTTCCGGACGACGCGACAACTTCTTCCCGGCGAACACGACGTCGCCGCTGCTGCGCACGGTGCCGGAGATCGCGCGCAGCGTGGTCGTCTTTCCGGCGCCGTTCGCCCCGAGCACGGCGACCAACTCGCCGTCGCCAACCTCGAGCGACACGCCGTGCAGTGCCTTGACCGCGCCGTAGCGCGCTTCGACGTTGTGCAGAGAGAGGAGGCTCATCGGCCGCTCTCTGGCCGATGAGCGGTGGAAGGGGCGAAAGGGGAAACCGGGAGGTTTCCCCGCTCTTTCTCCTCAGCGTTCGCGGCGGCGGTCGCGACGCTGCGGGCGCTGAGGCGATCCCTAAAGAAGGGAGCTCGTGAGGGAAACATGGTTTCCCTCACGGGAGTGAGCTGAAAGCGAGCGACGCTCATGCCAGTGGTCCTTTGAGTTGACCGCCGAGGATGTGCCAGTGGAGATGGAAGATCGTCTGACCGCCGCCCTCGCCCACGTTCACGACGACGCGATAGTCGTCGAGTCCTGCCTCGCGCGCGGTCTCTGCCACGAACTCCAGCATCCGCTTCGTCTCGTCAGGCGTGAATTCGCCGATCTCGCGGAAGCTCGGGACATGCCGCTCGGGCAGGACGAGCAGGTGCGTGTCGGCCCTCGGATAGATGTCACGGATCGCGACGAACCCGTCCGCCTTCGCAACATGGTCGCCCTCTCGGACGAGCTTGCAGAAGAGGCAGTCCTCAGGCAGCGAGAATTCCCTCCTCGGAGACGCTCGCTCCGCGGACGCGGACGAGCTCGCCGACGGGTGCAGCGACGAGCCACGGCGAGTAGTCGTCCCCGTAGCCGCGGCCGGGGCGATCGACGAGGACGACGTCATCTGCGCCGATCTTCTCACGCCAGCGCGCGAGACACGCCGCATCCGACGCTGCGCGCAGCCTGGCGCCCCGATCCTTCTTCACGTCGGGCGGGACGGTGTCGTCTCCCGCGGTGACCGTTCCGGGTCGGGGCGAGTACGGAAAGACGTGGACTTTTGTGATGCCGGCTGCCTCGACGACCGAGAGCGTGTTCTGAAACGCGCACTCCGTCTCGGTCGGAAAACCGACGATTGCATCCGTCGTCAGGTTGAAGTCGGCGAGCGGCTCGAGACGGCGGAGGTAAGTGGCAGCGCTGTAGCGGCGGGCCATGTCCCGTAGCACCCCGTCGTCGCCCGATTGGAGCGGGACGTGCAGATGCCGGCTGACCTTCGCCGTATCCCGCAGGGCTGACACGAGCTCGTCGTCGACATGGTTGATCTCGATCGACGACAAGCGCAACCGCTCGAGACCGGGAACGGCGCCCACCTCGCGCACGAGTCGCGGCAGGGCGTAGCCGGCCGTGCGGTCCCGGTAGCAGCCGAGGTTGATCCCGGTAAGGACGATCTCCTTGTGTCCGTGCGCGACGCGTCGTCGAACTTCATCGAGCACCGCGGCCGCGGAGCGGCTCCGCGATCCACCACGGACAAGCGGAATCACGCAGAAGTTGCAGGAGAAGCTGCAGCCGTCCTGGATCTTCACGAACGCGCGCACGCGGTCGAGACGGGCATCTGCCCGAACGCACCCGATCGCGCCCACGTCTCCGGCCACGAAGGCCGGTGTCTCCTCGCTCGGCCTGGCGACCACGGTCACGTTCGGTGGCAGGCTCGAGAAAGCGTCGCCGGCGAGATTCGCGGCGCAGCCGGTCACGTAAACGCGACCGTGCGTGCGCGCCGCGCGCTTGGCCGCCTGGCGCGACTTCCGGACGGCCTCGTGCGTGACGCAGCACGTGTTGACGACCGCGACGTCGGCACCACTATCCATGTCTTGTTCGAGATGACCGTCGAACAGCAGGCGCTCGCGGACTTCTTGCGCATCCGTATGCGAGACCTTGCAGCCGAGAAAACGGACCGAGAACGTCGTCACGGCTCTGATGCTAACTGGCCCAAGAGCCCGGCTCTCACGTCGCCTCGTAATGGTCCGCAGCCCAACCGGCGCGCGTGATGCGCCGCACATGCCTGAAGCCGGGGAGCGGCGCGTCGTCGGTCGGAAGGTAGCCCGAGGTCAAGAAAGTCCTGGAATGCAAACGAGGTGCGAGCGCCTCCACCGACGCGCGCGTGATGTTCGCCAGCGCAACCGCTGCAGCCGGAGCCTCTTCGTCGAGCACGTTCGACCGGCGTGCGTCGACCTGGACGTCGTTCGCCCCGGCATTGGCGATCGTTGCGGCGACAGCATTCTCGTCGGCATCGAGTGCGATCACCGGCGCAAACCCGAGCTTCGCAGCGACGATCGACAACACACCGGAGCCGCAGCCGAAATCGACGACGCTCGCCGGCTCGAGCTCGAGCATCAACTCGACGCACAGCTGTGTTGTCGGATGGGCGCCGGTGCCGAAGGCACGACCCGGGTCGATCACCACCGCAATCGCGTCTGCGGGCGCGTCGTCCCACGGCGGGCCGATCCAGAGCGGTCCGACACGCACGGGCTGGTGAAACGCTTTCCAACGGTCGCGCCAATCGGCAGCAATGTCCTGGCCTCGCACGCCTCCGAAGACGTGCCACAGACGCTCCTCGCCGCTGGCATCGGTATAGGCGACGAACTCGATCCCGTCGGGGCTGTCGACCTCTTCGAAGCCCTGAGGGAACAGCTCGAGCATCTGTGCGCGCGCTTCCTCTGCGCGCTCGAAGGGGACCGCAACCGAGACCCGCCGGATCGCGTTCAGCGGAATGCGCTCTTCAGCTTGTCGAAGAACCCCTCGCCGGCCTCGTCAGTCGCGTCCGTCGACACACCGTCGAACTCCTCCAGCAGCCGGCGCTGCTCCTCTGTCAGCTGGCGCGGCACGGCGACGCGAACGAACACGCGCTGATTGCCGCGACCGAACCCCTGCAGAACCGGCAGCCCGCGTCCGCGCAGGACTCGCACGTCGCCGGGCTGGGTCCCGGGCTCGAACGTCAACTCTTCGTCGCCGCCGAGCGTCGGCACTGACACCGTGGCGCCGAGCGCGGCCTGCGTGAACGTCAGGTCGACGGTGGTGTAGACGTCGTTGCCTTCGCGGACGAAACGTTCGTCGTGGCGAACGTGCACCTCGATGTACGCGTCGCCGGCGCGGCTTCCCGGCGTTCCTGAATGACCTTCGCCACTCAGCCTGATTCGCTGCCCGTCGTGGATGCCCGGGGGTATCTCGACCTCGATGTTGCGCTCCTCGAGCACGCGGCCTGCGCCGTGGCATTCCGCGCACGGCTGCTCGATCAGCTGCCCGGAGCCGTTGCACGTCGGACATGTCCCGGCGCGCACGAACTCCCCGAAGACGCTGCGCGAGACCTGACGCACGCGGCCGTTGCCCCCACACGTCGGGCAGGAGCGGATCTCCGTCTCCGGCTCGGCGCCGTTTCCTCCGCAGCGCTTGCACGGAACCGCGACGCCGAATGGCACGTCGCGCTTGGTTCCCGTCGCCACCTCCGCCAGGTCGATCTCGACCCTTGCGGCGATGTCGGCGCCGCGCGCACGCCCCCGTCCTCCCCCGCCGAACAGGTCGTCGCCGAAGAATGCGGAGAAGAGATCCGAGAGGCTGCCGAGGTCGAACGCGGTCGGCTGGAAGCCGCCGCTGCGCAAACCGGCATGACCGAAGCGGTCGTAGAGCTCCCGCCGCTCGGAGCTGGAGAGAACCTCGTACGCCTCGACGACCTCGCGGAACCGGTGATCGGCATCCGGCTCCTTCGACACGTCGGGATGCAACTCGCGGGCGAGGCCCCGGAACGCGCGCTTGATCTCCTCGGCGTTCGCCGTTCGCGACACGCCGAGAAGCTCGTAGTAGTCGCGCTCAGTCGTCGCCATCGCCGAGACTTAGCGTAGCGACGGCCTCAGTTGTCCTCGTAGACGTCCTCGACGAAGCGGGAAAGCTCCTGCGCCGCACCTCGAACCGAACGGATCGCCTTGTCGTAGTCCATGCGAGCCGGCCCGAGCAAGCCGACCGCCCCGAGCGCGCGGGTCGTGAGTCCGTAGGTCGCCCCCACGAGTGCCGCGTCCTGGAAGGCCGGGTGTTCGAGGTCGCCCCCCATCCGGACGAACGCGCGGCGCGGGTCGAGCGCCTCGCCGAGAATCTCGAGCAGCGCGGCGCGACGCTCCAGCGTCACCAGCACGTGCCGGTAGATGCCGAGGTCGTCCTCGCGCCCCGAGTCGAGCAGGCCCGCCGCGCCGCCCACGTAGAGTCGCTGCTCGGCCTGGAGCAAATCCGTGAAAGCAGGTCGCAACGCTGCGAGGAACTCGCGCTCGGCTCCCGAGAGGCTCGAGTCCTCGAGCTCTCGGCGTAGCCGGCTCGTCCCGAGCTGAAGGCCGGCCACCCGCTCGTTCAGGTATTCCCCCGCCCACTTGGCGAGCCCCGGGTCGACGGCGTGGTCGAACGTGACGACCCGCTTGGCAACCCCGCCGGTCGAGGTGATGACGACGGCCATCACCGTACGTGGATTGAGAAGCAGAACCTCGACGTGGCGCACCGTCGTCGTCTCGAGGGGCGGCGCGGACACCAGCGCGAGCTGGCTAGTTACACGCGAGAGCATCTCTGTCGTCGCCTCGAGGGCCGAGTCGATCTCGCGGCGCAGCTCGGAGAGGTCCAGCGGAAACGAGCCGGGGCGCGGATCCTGTTGCGCCAGCAGCTCGTCCGCGTGGAGCCGGTAGCCCTGTTCGGTCGGAACCCGGCCGGCCGACGTGTGGGGGTGCGTGAGCAGACCCCGCGCCTCGAGCTCGGAGAGGTCGTTGCGCACGGTCGACGGCGAAACGTTCAGCTCCCCGCGCTCCACCAGGTGCCTCGAGCCGACGGGCTGGCCGGTGGCGACGTACTCCTCGATGACGAGCGCGAGCAGCGCGCGCTGTCGCACCGAGAGGGTTGCCGCTGGATCAGAGGCCATTTGCAGGAATTTTAGCGGCGCTTCACACGAGCAGCTCAGCAGTGACTCCACCGCCGAGGAATCGGCCGCGTGGAGTGAGCGCAAGCGTCTGCCGCTCGGCATCGCTGCGCACGAGCCCGAGGACCTCCAGCCGCGAAACGGCACGCTCGTCGACGACCGCGGCGAGGTCGCCGAGGACGAGTGGCTCGTCCAGGCGCAGGCCGAGCATCACGCGTTCACGGCGTTGCACGTCGTGCGAGAGAGGCTCGATCTCGCGTTCAGGTGCGATCTCACGCTCCAGTGCCTGCATGTACCCGGCCAGGCGAGGCGTGTTCCGCCAACGGCGCCCGCCGATCGTCGAGACCGCGCCGACGCCGAGCGCGAGGTAGTCGCGGCCGAGCCAGTAGGCGAGGTTGTGTCGAGAGCGCAGATCACGCTCGGAAGCGCGGCAGAAGTTAGCGGTTTCGTACCAGCGATAGCCGGCGCCGGTCAGCCGCTCGACGACCAGTTCGAAGTACGACTCCATCGCATCCGCCTGACGCTCGAGCTCCTCGCCATGCGCGTGGGTGAAGCGCGTCCCGTGCTTCGCCTCGAGCTCGTAACACGACAGGTGCTCGGGCCCGAGCTCGAGGGCGTCGGCGAGGTCGGCATCGAGATCGGAGGGGGCCTGGCCCGGAATCCCGTAGATGAGGTCGAACGAGATGTTGTCAAATCCGGCATCACGAAGATGGTAGAAGGCTCGCCGGACGGTGTCCGGTTGGACAACACGGTCGAGGACTTCCAACAGGTGCGGCCGGAAGCTCTGCACGCCGAGCGAGATTCGATTCACACCCTGCGCGCGCAACATTCGGGCGAGCTCCTGCGTCACGGTCTCGGGATTCGCCTCGACCGTCACCTCGCTTGCCTGCGGCAGCGACGCGAGCAGGCGCTCCAGCGCAGCAGGCTCCATGAAGGTCGGCGTGCCCCCACCGAGAAAGACCGTCTCCAGCTGCTCCGCGAGCACCCCGCGCTCGAGCTCGAGCTCGGCGAGCAGCGCCTCGACGTACTCCCCGTGCTGCGAGTGCCGCCCGACCACCGTCACGAAGTCGCAGTAACCGCAGCGGTGCGCACAGAACGGAAGGTGCACGTAAAGATGCCGCACGCCGAGGCTCACGACTTCTTCTCGTCGCTCAGATTGAGCACCGCGAGGAACGCCTCCTGCGGCACCTCGACCATTCCGACCTGCTTCATGCGCTTCTTCCCGGCCTTCTGCTTCTCCAGCAGCTTCCGCTTGCGCGAGATGTCGCCGCCGTAGCACTTGGCGAGCACGTCCTTGCGCCTGGCCTTCACGGTCTCGCGCGCGATCACGCGAGCCCCGATTGCCGCCTGGATCGCAACGTCGAAGTGCTGGCGCGGAATCTCCTCGCGCAGTCGCTCGACGAGCGCGCGCCCGCGGTCGTAGGCCGAGTCGCGGTGGATGACGAGCGAGAGCGCATCGACGGACTCGCCGCCGACGAGCACATCGACGCGCACGAGCTTGCCCGGACGGAAGCCGATCACGTCGTAGTCGAAGCTCGCGTACCCGCGCGTGCGCGACTTCAGCTGGTCGTAGTAGTCGAGCACGATCTCCGCCAGCGGGAGCTCATAGGTCAGATGGACACGCTGCTCGGAGAGGTACTCCATGTGATCGAAGGTCCCGCGCCTGTCGTTGTTCAGCTCCATGACCGCGCCGACGTACTCCTTGGGGACGATGATCGAGGCCTTGATGTAAGGCTCCTCCACCTCCTCCACCTCGTTCGGCATGTCCGACGGCGTGTGCACCTCCTTCCACTCCCCGTTCGGCGGCTTCACCCGATAGGCGACGTTTGGAGCGGTGACGATCAGGTCGAGGTCGAACTCGCGCTCGAGCCGCTCGCGGACGATCTCCATGTGCAACAGCCCGAGAAAGCCGCAACGAAAGCCGAAGCCGAGCGCCTGAGAGGTCTCGGGCTCGTAGAACAGCGCCGCGTCGTTCAGCTTCAGCCGCTCGAGCGCGTCCCGCAATTCCGGATAAGCATCCGAGTCCGTCGGGAAGAGGCCGGAGAACACCATCGGCTTGACTTCCTTGTAGCCGGGCAGCGGAGCGGCGGCCGGCCGCCGCTCCGACGTGATCGTGTCTCCCACACGCAGACGCGAGACGTCCTTCAGGCCGGTGATGACGTAACCCACCTCGCCCGCCTCGAGAGTGCTCGCTGCGCTGCGGGTCGGCGAAAAGAAGCCGAGCTCCTCGGCCTCGAACCTTGTCTCGAGCGCCATTGCGCGCAGCGGCTCGCGCGTCGAGAAGCTTCCGTCGACGACGCGTACGAATGCGACCACACCGCGGTACTGGTCATAGGACGAGTCGAAGATCAGTGCGCGCGCGGGCGCATCGGGATCGCCCGAAGGAGCCGGCACGCGCTCGACGATCGCGTCCAGTACGGACTCGACGCCCTGGCCCGTCTTGGCGGAGATCCGCAGGACGTGCTCGGGGTCGTCGCCGATCAGATCGGCAATCTCGCGTGCGACCGCGTCGGGATCGGCGGACGGCAGATCGATCTTGTTGACGACCGGAACGATGTCGAGGTTGTTCTCGATCGCGAGGTA
>DASVEU010000244.1:0-5767 GCA_036380395.1 Gaiellaceae bacterium | reverse complement strand
TGCTGCTCGACGCCGCCAAGCGCCTAGTCGCCCTCGATCCGAGCCTGGCGCGTGAGACGTGCCTCGAAGCGCTTGCCGCGGCGATCTTCGCCGGTCGCCTCGGCAGCGGTCGGGACGTGCTGCGGGTGGTCCGCGCCGTACCCCCGGCGCAGCCCCCAGCGGCATCCGACTTGCTCCTGAATGGCCTAGCGACGCTGGTCACGCAGGGTTACGCGGCAGCCGTGGCTCCGCTGCGGGCGGCGCTCGAGGCCTTCCGACGAGACGACGGGGCCAGTCCCGCCAACGACCGCTGGCTCTGGCTGGCGTGCCGCGTCGCCGCGGATCTCTGGGAGCACGAGATCTGGGACGAGCTGGCTACCAGCGGCGTGCGCCGTGCGCGCGAGGCAGGCGCGCTCAGCGTCTTTCCCATATCGGCCAGCTACCACGCCGGCGTGCACGTGCACGCCGGGGAGTACGCCGACGCGTCGGCGCTGCTGGAGGAGGCATACGCGGTCGCCCAGGCGACCCATACCGCGCTCCTGGTACAGGCTAGGCAGATGGTCGCCGCGTGGCGCGGCAACGAGGCCCAAGCGCTGGAGCTGATCGAAGCGGGCCGCCCGGACGCGACCGCCAGAGGCCAGGGCATGGCGCTGAGCATGATCGAGTGCGCAAATGCGGTGCTCTTCAACGGCCTCGGCCACTACGACGAGGCGCTCGCCCCGGCGCAGCGGGCATGCGCGCAGGATGACCTCTCCCTCTACGCCCTGGCGCTGGTCGAGCTCATCGAGGCGGCGGTGCGTGGCAACCGACCAGAGCTCGCCGCCACGGCGCTCGAGCGCCTCAGCGAACGAACGCGAGCAAGCGGCACCGACTGGGCCCTCGGGCTCGAGGCCCGCTCGCGCGCGTTGCTGACCGACGGCCCTTCCGCCGAACCCCTCTACGTGGACGCGGTCGAGCGGCTGGCCCACGGCCGCCTAGCCCCTCACCTGGCCCGAGCCCAGCTCGTGTACGGCGAATGGCTGCGTCGCGAGAATCGACGTCTCGACGCGCGCGAGCAACTTCGAGTTGCCCATGACACGTTCAGCCGCAGCGGAGCCGAGGGGTTTGCGGAGCGAGCCCGTCGCGAGCTTTCGGCCACCGGCGAGACCGCGCGCAGCCGCACCGACGACACGCGTAGCGTGCTCACAGCCCAAGAGGCTCAGATCGCACGTCTCGCCCGCGACGGCCTCTCCAACCCCGAGATCGGCGCTCAACTGTTCATCAGCCCTCGCACCGTGCAGTACCACCTGCGCAAGGTCTTCCAGAAGCTCGACATCACGTCGCGCAACCAGCTGGGCCGCCTTCCCGCCAGCCGCCTCAGCTCTGCGTAGCCCTCTGTTCCTGTTGCGGAAACGACTGATCTACGCCGGCTAGCGAACGAGCCAGCGGACCCCGACTAGCGACGCGCGCTGGCGTCTCGGCGGATGCGAATGCAGCGCCCACTGCGGGATTCTCGAACGGTGAGAAACGCACCCACTCCAATCCGGGAGGAACCATGGTGAGGTACCTCTATGCATGGACGCCGCTCGTCATCGTCGGGACCGTCGTTCTCCTGTCGCTCCCGTGGCTCGGGCTGATTGCGCTCGTGATCCTTTCGCTCATCGCGCTCGCCGCGCTGGCGGCGCTCGCGTGGGCGATCGTCTTCGTGCCGTACATGCTCGGCCGGGCGATCAGTCGCCATTGGCAAGGCGGAGGTGGCGCCCATCAACCTAGCGCGGCCCTGTCCCTGGCTGAGCGCAAGAACGCCTAGCTCGCGGTCGGGGTGTGACGAAGCGGAGAAGTGCGATGAGTGGCTCCGACAACCACAAGCCCCGAATCGTACTCGCGAGCCGCAAGAACGTAGGCATCCGAGTAACGCTCCCGGTCTCATCGGCTCCGCATGGCGCTCTCGACGACCAGCGAATCCACGAGGCCGCCTCTTCCCCCACAGGGTTTCCGCTGTTCGTCATCCCATCCAGCCGCGGAGATGGCTTTCGGGCGAGCATTCGGGGTCACCTGCTCGAGCTCGCAGATCCAAGCTCTAGCCGCGAGCTCGCTCCGACACCAGACGATTTGCGCATCGCGTCAATCGCGTCCGACTTCGCCTGGTTCGCGCGTCGCTTCCTTCGTGATCGTGGGCTCGATGCCTACGTGAGCGTCTCGGCGCGGCAATGCACGACAGAAGGCTCGCCACACGTGGACGGTGTCGACCTCGCGGTCACGGTGTCGCAGCGGGACGCGGCGACTCGGGCGACGCTGGCAACCGCGCTCGAACGCGAACTTGCAGGCAAGTTCCCTGATGGACGAGTGCGGTTCCACGTGGGCGCGGAGTGAGCGGGCGGCGGCGTCCTCGCCGACTCGAAGCGGCCGGTGTCGATCGTAAAGGCCGTTCCGGCGGCTGGACGAGGGGTTCAGTGAGGTGAGCAACCCGGCTCTCTTCTACGCGATCGCCACGGTCAGCATGAGCTTCGCCGCGTTCGCCGGCCTCTACCTCGCGCTGCGGCCGCACGATGCAGCTTGGAAGGAATACGAGGTTGCCCAGGTCAGAACGATCATCCTCTACGGGCTGACAGCTCTATTTGGCGCGCTCCTGCTCGTTCCGTTGGCCGACTTGATCGGCGAGTCCCTGGCTCTCCGCGTCATGAGCGCTGGGCTCCTCGTCATCGTGTTCTATGGTCATCAGGTCAGGTTGGACACGTCCTGGACGCGGTGGCCAAAGGTTCGACACGACCTCTCCGGACGTGCGTTGATCATCGAGATGGCTCCGTTCGTGGTGGTCGCGGTCGCCGACCAAGTGCTGCTGCTGGCGAACCTCGTCGCGCCGAAGGAAGGCCTGTACCAACTCGCCCTCATCCTCATCCTCGCCACGCCGGCCCTGGTGTTCGTGACCGTGGTCTCGCGATTCGGGTCTATCGCCGAAGGCTGACCGCGAGTCCCTCCAGTGATGGCCGAGCGCGAGCAGCGGGTGACTCCGCTGGAGCTGTTCTCTCGACCTCGTCTTCGTCTACGCGATCACGCTGGCCCGTTCGGATGGCCACCAGCTCCCCGTGCGACGCCGGTGTTGCCTGCTTTGACACCCGCACGACTACACACGTACTACACGGGCTCTGCCGGGTGGCAGCCGCCCGTGGCCGGTCACAGCCGGTTCGAGGCGGAACGAAACGCCTGCTCCAGCCGGTAAATCAGGGTTGCAGCCGGCCGTCGCGGTTGCGCCTGTACCGGCCTGTCACGCCGGAGGTCGCGGGTTCGAGTCCCGTCGCTCCCGTCTTCATAACTGCCTGCAAATGGCACCTTTCGTTGTCTCGACAGGCACGATGACCGCGCTATCGGGCAGCAAGCGGGCAGCACGTCTGTCGGGTGCGAAGACGGAAAATAAGGCCGAACGCGAACGCCGCGAGTGCCGCAAGGCCGAGCACAACCAGCTTCTCGAGAAGTTGGTCACTGAGACACGACGCCCCGGCGCGAGCTAGACGCAGGGGTTTATCCGGCGCTGCCGTTGCCCGGATAGGCGACGCGAGGTCGCACTGAGGTCGATAGGGCGTGACCGCTGCCTGATTTGCAGGCGATTTCTCTCAGCCCGGTCGCGAACGGCCGCGGCCAGAGTGCCGGGACGCTTCTGTTGCCGGCTTCGTGACCGCCGTCTCGCCCGGCTTCCGCCCGACTACCGACGTCCCCGCGGCGACGAGCCCGAGGAGGACCGTCGGCACGACCGTCAGAAAGCGGTAGATGATCGTCCCGGCGACCGCCTCGGCGTTGCTCGCACCGAAGGCTACGAGCACAGCCGTGAGACCGAGCTCGACGAAGCCCACGCCGCCGGGCGTGATCGGGATTGCGCCGAGGATGCGCGCCAGCGTCCACGCCGCGAAGGCCTCCACAATCGTCACCTCGGCATGCGTGACGCCGACGGCGCGCAGTGAGACGACCAGGACGACGAAGACCGT
The DNA here is from genome assembly GCA_036380395.1 of Gaiellaceae bacterium. Classification (GTDB taxonomy): domain Bacteria; phylum Actinomycetota; class Thermoleophilia; order Gaiellales; family Gaiellaceae; genus 3-1-20CM-4-69-9. The sequence goes on along the minus strand of DASVEU010000244.1, from coordinate 1,829 downwards.
CAGGTGCCCGGCGAGCGTGGCGGCGGTGAGAAAAGGCCAGCGCCGGCGAATGAGCTCGATCGACTCATCGCGGAAGCGGACGAAGGACGCGCCGCTCCACTTGACCGGCGCCTTGTGGAGGAGGCGTCCAGCCGCGGTGACAAGACGCGCGGCGCGATCGCCGACCCGGTTTGCAACCCGCTCGCTCGAGAGGGCGATCGCGAACCCCGCGACGATCACCGCGAAGACCGCGAGGCCGACGAGCGCCGCGATCTCCAACGTGCGGTTTCGGGCCCCCGCCGCCGCAAGGCCCGCGACGGCGAGGATCGGGAAGCCCAGGATCACCGACTGGTTCCAGATGCTCATGACGACGACGGCGAGCCCGACGGGGCGGCCGCTGAAGCCGCGCGCGCGCAGCATCGCGACCGTCGTCGCCATGCCAACCGCGGCGCCGCCTGGAGCGACCACGGAGAGCGCCGTCGACGCGAGCGTGACGCGCGACGCCTGGAAGTAGGAGAGCCCGGGAAGCGCGGCCACGAGCGGCGGCCCGTAGGTGGCGAGGTTGAGGAGCGTCGCGAGCCCGAGCACGACGAGCCACTGCCACGACAGCTTGCGGATCTCGTCCCAGACGTCTCCGTAGTCCGCGATGCGCGGTAGTGCGAACGCGAACACCGCCCCGATGACAGCGACGGAGACGAGGGTGCCGACGATCCGCGCGCGTCCCGTGCGGCGCTTCTGCCGCGCCTCGTCGAGCTCGGCGCGGACGAGCTCGTCTTCGTGAGAGGAGACGCCCGTATCGATCTCGCTCACAGACCGGTAGCCCCTTCCTTAGCCTGGGTGCTTCCGGCCGCCGGGCGGTGGCCCGCACCCGCCGAAGCTCACCCTGGAGGGATTCTTCGGCCGGGGGCTCGCACAGCGACGCGATCCCGGTCTTGGCAGCGACTCGTTCACGTGGAGCCTTCCTCCTGCGCCTGCTTCCGGCGTGGCCTCGAGAGCAGCTGCCTGGTCTGTGCGTAGCCGAAGGCCCAGAGCATGAGCGCGACGCCGAGAACAACGTTCCACATCATCAGAATCGAGTCTTGCGTGACCGAAAATGCGGCGACATTCTCGGTCGGAGCGTGTCTGCCGAGCGTGGCAACGTCGAGCGCCTGCGTCTGCCCGACTCCACCCGGTGTGATCGCGAAGAGCCCGGAGAGCATGTGCGAAGAGGCAACGAGCGCAACCGTGAACACGGTGATGGGGATGTCGAAGGCGGCCATGAAGACGACGTTGACGGCGATGCGACAGCAGTACGAGGCGCCGGACGGAAGCGCCACCTCCCTCGCGTAGCGACGCCAGTCGCTGAAGATGGCAAGACCCTGCTTCCCCTTGCGCCATTGCTCGTGCAGCCACGGCTTCAACCGCGGCCAAAGAACGATGAGGATCACGATCGCCGCGACAACGACGGCTGGAATCAGGACGGGGTGTGACGCGAAGAAGCCGCCGGTCTCGTCCGCGGGCGTGCCCTTCGAGACCACGCGCGGGAGGAGTACCGCCACGCCAATCAGCATCATTACGCTCACCGCCGTGAAGAAGAGCGCCTGGGCGGCCGTGGCTGCTGCGAGGCCAGCGACCGACGATCCGGGGATGCTCGTCCGGAAGATGCCGATCATGGCAACGGTCCCCGCCTGCGCCGGCGCCAGCGCGTTGATCGCCGTCCCTCCCTGCGATGCCGCCCACGCCGTCTTGAACGAAAGGCCACTTCGCGGGTACGCCACGCGCAGGATGTTGCGCCAGCCCAGTCCGATGAAGGCCGACTCGGCCGTCTTCAGCGCGAGAGCGAGCGCGAGCCAGTAAACGGAAACGTCCCC
>DASVEU010000243.1:0-2187 GCA_036380395.1 Gaiellaceae bacterium | reverse complement strand
GAGGATCTCGGCGGGACGATGAGGCTCGGTGCGCAGGCGGTAGAGCTGGTGGACGGGACTCGCGCGCATGACGCCTACGGCGAGCCCGTCGTGCACGAGCGTCACCGGCATCGCTACGAGGTCAACAACCATTACCGCCCTGCGCTCGTCGAAGGAGGGCTGGTCGTCTCGGGCACGTTCCAGGCGGGCCGGCTCGTCGAAATAATCGAGCTGCCGGAGCACCCGTGGTTCGTGGCGAGCCAGTTCCATCCGGAGTTCAAGTCGCGGCCGACGCGTCCGGCGCCGCTGTTCCGCGACTTCGTCGGTGCCGCACTCGCGCGTTCGCGTGAGCGGTCCGCGGTCGGCGCTGCCTCAGCAACGTAGGCACAAATAAGATCGAGCGATGGCCTCCGAGGTCGTCGACCTTTTCACCGAGCTGGCGGCGCTGCCGAGCCCGCCGGGCGAGGAGCGCGCCGTTGCGGACGTCGTGATTCGCTACCTGCGCGACCTCGGGCTGTCGGTAGACGAAGACGACGCGGGCCCGAAGGTCGGCTCGAACATCGGCAATGTCTACTGCCGGCTCGAGGCGACGGACGGCGGCAGCCCGATCTTCCTCTGCGCACACCTCGACACGGTTCCGCCCGAAGGCCCGATCGAGCCGGTGATCGAGGAGGGTGTCGTGCACAACGCGGCCGGCACGATCCTCGGCGCGGACAACAAGTCTGCTGTCGCTGCCATGCTCGAAGGCACTCGCCGGGTCCTGGCCGAGAACTGTCCGCACGGCGGCATCGAGCTGCTGTTCACTCCGAAGGAGGAAGTGGGTCTGCTCGGTGCGGCGGCCTTCGACCTCGAGCGTCTGCACGCGCGGCTCGGGTACGTGTACGACCAGGCGGCACCGATCGGCGACGTCATTCTGGGCGCGCCGTTCTCGCGGGCGATGCAGGTCCGCTTCCACGGTCGCGCTGCGCACTCCGGCATGTACCCCGAAGAGGGGCGCTCGGCGATCGCGGCGGCGGCGCGAGCCATCTCGGACCTTCGGCTCGGCCGTGTCGACGAGGAGACGACGGCGAATGTCGGGATCATCCGGGGCGGAACCGCGGGAAACATCGTTCCGGAGTGGTGCACGCTCGACGCCGAGGCGCGCTCGCACGACGAGCGCAAGCTCGACGAGCTGGTGCAGGAGATGGTCGACGCGTTTTCCTTCGCCGCAGGGCTCGAAGACTGCGAGGTGGAGGCGAAGGTGTCGAAGAGCTACAAGGGCTATCGCTTCAAGGTCGAAGATCCCGTCGTCCGAATCGCAGCGGCCGCCCTCGAGCGCAGCGGTTACAAGCCGGCGTACGGCCTGAGTGGCGGCGCAGCCGACGCGAATGTCTTCAACGAACACGGATTCGCGTGTCTCAACCTGGCGAACGGAATGCAAGACATCCACACGCCCGACGAACGCATCACCGTGGCAGACCTCGAGGGAATGGTCGAAGTAACCCTCGCGCTCGTGGCCGCCGCTCGAGATGCTGACGCTTAGGCGCGGCCGCATAACCGCCGTCCTCGAGCGGGTCGAAGGTCTCTCTCGACTCGAAGTTGACGGTGAGCCCTGTGTCGCGTATCCGCGCTTGACCGGCCCGGTGGCGCTCGGCGACGATGTGATCGTCAACACGCAGGCCGGTGAGCTCGAGCTCGGATCGGGCGGCTTCGACGTGCTCTATGCGAATCTGACGCGCGGCCTCGATCTGCTTCCGGAGGACGATGCCCACGTGATGAAGCTCCCTTACACGCCCGCTCAAAACGCGCGACGGCACGCAGAGGAGGGAGGAACCCTGCCGGACACGCTCGCCGGGTTGCCCGTCCTCTGTTGTTCGCTGCACAGCCAGGTCGTGCCGGTGTGCGCCGGAATCGGACCGGGGAAACGTCTCGCCTATGTGCAGCTCGCAGGCGGAGCGCTACCGGTCTCGCTCTCGGACGCGTTGAGAGCGTTGCGCGAGTCGGGCTACGTCGAAACGGCGATCGCGGTCGGCGCCTGTCTGGACGGAGACGTCGAGTGCGTCTCGGCCGCGTCGGCTCTGCTCTACGCCGCCGCCGAGGAGTTCGACGTCGTCGTGTGCGCGATCGGACCGGGAATCGTCGGCACGGGCTCGACGTTCGGCCACGGCGGGCTCGCCGCCGCCGATGCCGCAAACGCTGCCGCTGCGCTGCACGGCATGCCGATCCTTG
>DASVEU010000242.1:0-2862 GCA_036380395.1 Gaiellaceae bacterium | reverse complement strand
GATCTCGCGCACCGGCTCTCGAACGCCGGGGCTCGCGTCGAAGAGCGACAACAGGGAGGCGGCAACCCATGGATCGCGCTCCTGAGCGCCCTTGCCGTCCTTTCCGTTTTGGGACCCTATGTCCCCCGGACACGGCGCCGGCGGCGGCTTGATACGTCGCCCGGCGGCGACGGCGCCCGGCGGCCATCCGTGCGGTTCGCCGACGTGGCCGGCTGCGATGACGCTGTCGAGGAGGTCCGCGAGTTCGTGGCGTTCCTGTGCGACCCCGACGCTTCGCGAGCATCGGCGCGCGAATGCCGTCGGGGCTCCTCCTTCACCGCGCTGTATGCGGCGTCGCTCGCCGCGCGGCGTCGCGGCGTCCCCGGGCGCGCCAGGCTGCTCAGCCTCGCGGGCGGCGCGGCGCTCTCGGTGGATGGCCTCCTCGGCGGTCACCTCTCGTTTACGCGCGGGGTCGGTGTGAACGAGACGGCCTTCGACGAGGGCCGCGCGATTGGACGACAGTCGACACAGGAGAGTTGGAGGACGGCAAGCCGACCAGCGGGACGGCGGGCGAGACGCCCGTTCTGCTTCTGAGGCACGACGGGCATCTGCACGCGCTGCACGATCGCTGCTCGCACCGCGGCTGCGAGCTCAGCGCCGGTCAGGTCGAGGGCGAGTCGGTCACCTGCCCCTGCCACTCCGGCACAAAATTGGTAGCCCGAGCGGTTTCAGTCGCCACCCGCTCGCAGTCATAAACGCTGGATTTGCAGGAACTCTGAGGGTGAGCGACGGGACTCGAACCCGCGACCGCCTGGACCACAAGGGGACCCCAGGGCATACGGGGTCAGCTGAGGCTCTGTGGAGCTGAACCAGTTCGCTCAGGTCGGCTCAGTTTCGCTCAAATTGGTAGCTCAATTGGTAGCTCGGCAGATCGGCACCGGCTTGCCGTCGCCATCACCCGAGCGCAGGGCACGCGGGCGCGGAGTGCGGTCCCTCGCACGGTGGTGGGCGGGGGCTTGCGCGCGTCGCGGCTGACTGAGCCCGAACGTATCCTCGAGAGATGGGCAGTACGGTCAGCGCGGCAATCGACAGGCGCCTGGAAAACCTCATCGTTGCACGCGCGCGTCGCAAAGCGCCGATCTTGAGACTGGTTCCCGCTCGATGGATCCGCCCGGCGATCACGCCGACGGCACTACGGTTGCGACGCTCGCTCTCGCGCGGTGTTCTCGCCGGGGCCTTGGCTAGCGGCATCACCCTCGCGCTGATAACTCCCATGCCCTAGCGGAGCCGTACGGGAGGCCCCGTCAGCTTGCTCCGCAGGCGCTGTCGAGTTTTGTGGGCTGCTCGGCTAAACCTCCGCGCACTGGGTCCGCCGACAGCGCGTAGAGTCCCCGCCTCATTCCCGCTTCCGTCAGGAGAGACCAGGGCATGGCGAGTGTTGAGCAGCCGACGGCCGCCCCCCCGAAGACCGACGGGCTTCTGCTCAACCCCCGTACGTACGACCCCGCCGCTCTCGACCCCGAGTCGCGGCGCGTGCTGCTGGCGACGATCGAGTGGTTCGAGTCCCGTGGCAAGGGCGTCCTCAAGGAGCACGACCGCGATCGGGTCTGGTACGGGGACTTCCTCGAGTTCGTCAAGCGCGAGCGGGTGTTTGCCACGTTGCTGACGCCGGCCGCGAACTCGGGCGGGGACCAGAACAAGCGTTGGGACACCGCCCGGATCTGTGCCTTCAACGAGATCGCGGCCTTCTACGGGCTGGCGTACTGGTACACCTGGCAGGTCTCGATCCTCGGGCTCGGCCCGATCTGGCAGAGCGAAAACCCCGCCGTGCGCAAGCGCGCCGCCGGGCTGCTCGACGAGGGCGCAATCTTCGGCTTCGGCCTCTCGGAGCGCGAGCACGGCGCCGACATCTACTCGACCGACATGGTGCTCACCCCGGACGGCGACGGGGGATTCCGCGCGAACGGCGGCAAGTACTACATCGGCAACGGCAACCTCGCCGGCATCGTCTCGGTCTTCGGCCGCCGCGCCGACATGGAGGGCGAGGACGGCTATGTCTTCTTCGCCGCCGACAGCAAGCACCCGAGATATCACCTGATCAAGAACGTCGTGAACTCGCAGTCCTACGTCAGCGAGTTTCGGCTCGAGGACTACCCGGTGCGCCCGGAGGACGTGATGCACGTCGGTCGAGCGGCGTTCGACGCCGCGCTCAACACCGTGAACATCGGCAAGTTCAACCTCGGGTTCGCCTCGATTGGGATCTGCGAGCACGCCTTCTACGAGGCCATCACGCACGCCGACGCACGCGTCCTTTACGGCATGCGAGTCACCGATTTCCCACACGTGCGCCAGTCGTTCACCGACGCCTACGCTCGCCTGGTCGCGATGAAGCTCTTCAGCGACCGGGCGATCGACTACATGCGCTCGGCCGGCCCCGAGGACCGGCGCTACCTGCTCTACAACCCGGTCGTGAAGATGAAGGTCACGAGCGAGGGTGAGCGGGTGGTCGACCTGCTCTGGGACGTCGTCGCCGCCAAGGGCTTTGAGAAGGACATGTACTTCGAGATGGCGGCACGCGACATCCGCGCCCTGCCGAAGCTCGAGGGCACCGTGCACGTGAACATGGCGCTGGTACTGAAGTTCATGACGAACTACCTCTTCAACCCGGCCGATTACCCGCCGGTGCCCGTGCGCCGCGATGCCGCCGACGACGAGTTCCTCTTCCGCCAGGGCCCCGCCCGGGGTCTCGGGAAGATCCAGTTCCACGACTGGCGTTCGACCTATGCCGACTTCGGTGGGGTGCCGAACGTGGCGCGGTTTGCAGAGCAGGCCGTGGGGCTGTGCGCGCTGCTGACGAGCGCCCCGCCCACCGAGGAGCAGCAG
>DASVEU010000241.1:0-6917 GCA_036380395.1 Gaiellaceae bacterium | reverse complement strand
GTCATGACCATCGAGGGCGACTACACCCTGTTCGCCCACCTGGAAACCGCGTACCTCGGCGTCCTCGCGCGTCGCACGCTGATCACGACCAACGTCGTGCGGGTGCTCGAAGCTGCCGGCGGCAAGCCGATCATCTTCATGCCCGCGCGGCACGACCACCATCGCGTGCAGACGGGAGACGGCTATGCTGCGTACGTCGCCGGCCGTATCGTCGGCGCCCCGATCGGCGTCACGACCGACGAGCAGGCCTCCTGGTGGGGCGGCCGGGGGATCGGAACGGTGCCGCACTCTCTAATCGCTTCGTACGGTGGCAACACGGTGCTCGCAGCGACCAAGTTCGCGGAATGGGCCTCGGACGACATCAACATCACCGTACTGGTCGACTTCGAGAACAACTCGGTGCAGACCGCGCTCGACGTTGCGCGGACACTCGGGCCGAAGCTGTGGGGCGTGCGCCTCGACACATCTGAGATGCTCGTCGACCGCTCGCTGTGGGAGGAGCTGGGCGACTTCAAGCCGACCGGCGTGAACGAGCGGCTCGTGCGCAAGGTGCGAGACGCGCTCGACAACGACGGTTTCGAGCACGTGAAGATCGTCGTGTCCGGCGGTTTCACGATCGACAAGATCGCGCAGTTCGAGGCGAGGGGCGTGCCGGTCGACGCATACGGCGTCGGCTCGTCGCTGATTCGCGGCTCGAACGATTTCACCGCAGACATCGTGCTCACCGACGGACGCCCGTCCGCGAAGGTCGGCCGGAGATACAAGCCGAGCCAGCGGCTCGAGCTCGTCGCGTGACCATTCTCTGGGACGTCGACACGCAGTTCGACTTCATGCTCCCCGACGGGAAGCTGTACGTCCCCGGCGCCGAGGAGACCGTTCCAGTGATGAAGCGCCTCGTCGACGCCGCACGAGCGGCCGGAATCGTGCACGTCGCCTCCGCCGACGACCACGAGCTCACCGACGCGGAGATCTCGGCGGAACCTGACTTCGTCACGACGTATCCGCCGCACTGCCTGCGCGGTACACGCGGTGCGCGCAAGATTCCCGAGACCGACCAGGAAGACCCGGTGCCTCTCGCGCTCGAGCCGGTCCCGGATCGCTACCTCGAGGGCCGTGAGTTCCTGCTGCTCAAGAAGAACTTCGACGTCTTCACGAACCCGCACACGGAACGGCTGCTCGAACGCCTCGATCCCGACGAGATCGTCGTGTTCGGCGTCGCAACGGATGTGTGCGACGATGCAGCGATCCGAGGCTTCCTGGCTCGAGGGCTCAGGGTGCGCTTCGTCGAGGATGCTGCCCGAGGGCTGGGCGACGATCGCGTGGCGATCAGCACGGCCTCCTGGCGTGAACAGGGGGTCGAATTCACCAAGGCTGAGGTAATCGCCGGCACCTTCTAGGGCGCGCGGTTGACGCGGGCCCTTCCCTGGAGATGATGAGTAAGGGATGCCGGGGGTGGATCTACACAGCTACATGGTCGCGCTCAGGGACTTCGTGGTCAATTGGTGGCCACTGTTGGGCCTGACGTTCTACTGCGTGCTGCTCTACATCTTCTGGCGCATGATGCAGCTGATGCCCCGCGTCAAGCCGGCGACGGTCATCGTCGACCCGCGCACGGCCATCGAGTGGGGCGACATCGCCGGCGCCGATGAAGCGAAGGCAGAGCTGCTCGAGATCGTGGAGTTCCTTCGCGACCCGAAACGCTTTCACGAGCTCGGTGCGGTGGTTCCCAAAGGTGTCTTGCTGTACGGCCCGCCGGGAACGGGGAAGACCCTGCTCGCACGCGCAGCCGCCAACGAGTCGGGTGCGAAGTTTTACGCGCAGAGCGCATCGGCGTTCGTAGAGATGTTCGCCGGCCTCGGCGCGGCTCGCATCCGGAAGCTCTTCGCTGAAGCGCGGAAGCACTCGCCCGCCATCATCTTCATCGACGAGCTCGACGCGGTCGGCACCGCTCGTAGTGGCAACAGCTTCAACCGCGAGCACGACCAGACGCTCAACCAGCTGCTCGTCGAGCTCGACGGCTTCGCCTCGGGCGACCAGGTCGTCGTCATGGGCGCATCGAACCGGCTGCAGGATCTCGACCCGGCCTTGCTGCGACCGGGCCGCTTCGATCGCCAGTTGCTCGTCGCGCCGCCGGATCGCAAGGGCCGCGAGGCGATCCTGCACGTCCATACCCGGGCCAAGCCGCTCTCCTCGGACGTGCAACTCGATCTGATTGCGCGTCAAACGTCTGGTCTGACGGGCGCCGATCTCGCGAACATCGCGAACGAAGCGGCGATTCTCGCCGGTCGTCGGGAGGCGAAGTACGTTTCGGCTCTGGACTTCGACAACGCGCTCGAGCGTGTCGTCGCCGGACTCCAGCAGAAGAAGGTCCTGACCGACAAGGAGCGTCGGATCCTCGCCTACCACGAGGCGGGCCACGCGCTGATGTCGCACCTGATGGGCGAGGTCGGACACCTCCAGAAGGTGACGATCGTGTCCCGCGGCACCGCACTCGGCTACACCCTCCATTTGCCGAACGAGGATCGCTACCTGGAGTCGAAGGAAGAGCTGATCGACATGCTGAAGATCGCGCTCGCAGGTCGTGCGGCCGAGCAGGTCGTGTTCGGACGGGTCACGAACGGCGCTGCGAGCGATCTGGAGAAGGTGACGGAGATCGCGCGCGCGATGGTCTTCGAGTGGGGGATGTCGGACATCGTGACGTCGCGCACGCTGCGCGCGGACAACTACGCGCTCTCCGAAGAGACGAAGCGGGTGCGAGACAGCGAGCAGGCTCACCTGACGGACGGCGCCTACACAGAGGCCCTCCGCTTGATCGAGAAGCATCGGGCCTCACTCGACCGCCTGAGCCAGGCGTTGCTCGAGAAGGAGACCCTCATGCGCGAAGAGGTGCTGCTTCTCCTGACCGACGTCGAGCCCGAGTCGCGAGCGTCCGAGACCGTGGGCACGCCTCGCGCCGTGGTCTCCCTTCCGGCCAAGGCCTAGAACCACTCAGCGGATAGCATCGCTCGCGTGCAGGCGCGGGGTATCCACCATCTCGGGGTCGCGGTCGAGGACCTCGAGTCGGCGCTCCAGACCTACGAGCGGTTGTTCGGTGCGCGGGTCGTGCACCGTGCAACTGTCGAGGATCAAGGTGTGCGCGCCGCGTCGGTGCGCATCGGCGAGAGTCGCGTCGAGCTACTCGAGCCGCTTGGCGAGGACACGCCGGTCGGCCGCTTCCTCGCCAAGCGTGGGCCCGGGATGCACCATGTCGCTTACGAGGTGAACGATCTCGATACGGCGCTGGCGGAGCTCGCGCGCGCGGGCGCAGATCTGATCGACGAGCGCCCGCGGCCCGGTCTGTTCGGGCTCGAGGTCGCGTTCGTCCACCCGGATTCCGTCCACGGCGTTCTTTCGGAGGTGGTTGCAAGTGGCTGAACCGGAGCGGGTACGGATCGAGATCGCGTTCGACGGCGGCCAGATCATGGGCGCCCTCGTCACGCCGGCCGGCGCCGATGCGCTCGAACAGGCGCTCGGCTCCGCCGAGCTCCGCGCGGGTACGGGCGAGGCCGCGCTGGCACTCGAGGCCGAGGACGGCCGCTACACGATTGCCCTGCAGCGGGTCGTCTACGTGAAGAGATTCGCGCGCGAAAGTCGCGTGGGGTTCGGCTCGGCCGTCGCTTGAGGCGGGCCTGCGGGTTACAAGCCCTACCGACCGGGGCACTTCAGCGTTGATGGCCGACGAAGCCACCGAGGCTGCCGCGCGCCCGGCAAAGGACTCGACCGCTCACATCCGGCGTCTCGTCGAGCGTGGCCAGCAGGGTGAGCGGGAAGCGCTCGAAGAGCTGTATCTGATCCACTTCGACCGCATCTACAGCTATCTGCACATGAGCGTCGGCAACAGACACGACGCCGAGGATCTGACGACGCAGACGTTTCTGAAGATGCTGGAGTCGATCAAGCGGTTCAGGTGGCAATCGGCGCCGTTCTCTGCGTGGCTCTTCCGCATTGCGCACAACCTCGCCATGGATCACTTCCGCGCGAACCGTCGCTGGCAGCCCGAGGACGAGGTGCCAGAGCCTGAGGGCGAGTCCGAGCCCTCCGCGGAGGCGGCGGCGTTGCAGTCGATTGGGCGGCAGAGCATGCTCGAGCTGATCGAAGGGCTGTCGACGGAGCAACAGCAGGTCTTGACCCTCAAGTTCGTCTTCAATCTGCCCAACGCGGATGTGGCGACGATTCTCGACAAGACCGAGGGTGCGGTGAAGTCGCTTCAGCACCGCGCGCTCGTCTCGTTGCAGAAGCAGATCTCCCGCAGCACGGAGCCGTAGCGATGGCCCTCGAGGTCGGAATCGTCGGGCTGCCGAGCTCCGGCAAGTCGACGCTGTTCCATGCGCTCACGGGCGCTCGCGCGACAGGCGACGTTGGCATGGCTGGCGTTCCCGATCCCCGGCTGGCGCAGATCGCCGGTGTCATCCACCCACGCAAGGTCACCCCCGCGGCGATTCGAGTCGTCGAGGTACGCGGCACGGGGCCCGAGCTGCTCGGGAATCTGCGCCAGGTGGACGCGCTGCTCGTTGTCCTCGACGGCTTCTCGGGGACGCGGGTTCCCGCCGACGACCTGGAGACGCTGAAACTCGAGCTGTTGGTCGCCGACCGGGATCACGTCGAGCGCCGGCTCGAGCGCGTCACGAAGCAGGCGAAGTCGGGGGAACAGAAACTGAAGCAGGAGGTGGCCGAGCTCGAACGGGTGCTGGCGCACGTGGACGCCGGTGGAACGCTCGCCGACTGGTCGGCGGAGCTGCCGCCCGGCCTCGAGCCGCTCACGACGAAGCCGCTGCTCGCAGTCGAGAACGGGCCCGGCGGGATCGACCTCAAGCTCGAAGCCGAGCTCGCGGAGATGCCTGCAGACGAGGCGGTCGCATTTCGCGAAGGAGCGTCCGCGCTCGAGGAAGTGGTACGTCGCCTCAGCGACGAGCTCGGGCTGATCAGTTTCTTCACTGCCGGCGACAAGGAGACTCGCGCGTGGTCGCTGCGCCGCGGGCGGACGGCATTGGAGGCGGCCGAGACGATCCACACCGACATCGCCCGCGGATTCATCCGCGTCGAGGTGATCCGCTGGGAAGACCTCGTGAGGGCCGGCTCACACGCGGAGGCCGCGCGAAGCGGCCTCCAACGTCTCGAAGGTAAGACGTACGTGGTTCAGGACGGCGACGTCCTGAACGTTCGCTTCAACGTCTAGCCCATCAGCAACAGCCGTCGGGCCAGCAGTCGTCTGGGCAGTCGCACCAAGCGGCCATCCTCGCCTCCTTTCATCGATATCCGTCGATGTAGATATATTGAAAAGAGTCGATGAAGTCAATTGCCGTCCTCCCCACCATCTGCTGCGGCCCCGAGACCGAGCCGCTCACGATTCCCGAGCGCGACGCGCTTGCGTCGCGGTTCAAGGCGCTCGCCGACCCGACGCGCGTCGCCATCATCAACTGTCTCTCGGCGGCCGACGAGGTGTGCGTGTGCAACCTCACCGAAACGTTCGATCTCTCACAACCGACGATCTCGCACCACCTGAAGATCCTCCGTGACGCCGGCCTGGTGGAATCGTCGCGCCGTGGGACGTGGGCCTACTATCGCCTGGTGCCGGAAGCGATCACTGCGCTGCGCGGAGCGCTGGGCACGTGAACGTCCTTTTCGTCTGCAAGCAGAACGCCGGTCGTTCCCAGATGGCCCACACGCTCTACGAGCGGCGCGGTGGCAACGCACGCTCGGCGGGGACGACTCCGGCGGCGCGTGTACATCCGGAGGTGGCCGAGCTCATGCCTGAGCTCGCGGACCGCGTTCCGAAAGGGCTCGACTCCGCCGATGCCGAGTGGGCGGACATCGTGGTGACGATGGGTTGCGGCGACGCCTGCCCGGTCATTCCCGGCAAGCGCTACATCGACTGGGAGCTGCAAGATCCTGCCGGCCAGGACGTCGAGACCGTCCGAAAGATCCGTGACGAGATCGAGCGTCGCGTTGCCGAGCTCCCGCTGTAATTCGACGTACCAAAACACATTTTGGGGTCAGACCCGAAAAGTGTGACGAAGGCGTTGCGACTAACCGGCTGAAATGAGCGCGACGCCGGCGAGCGTCAACACGATGCCCGCTTCCTGCGATCGCGCTACGCGTTCCTTGAGGACCAGGCGAGCCAGCAGGACCGTGATGATCGGATAGAGCGACGCGAGCACCGACGTGATGCTGACGAGCCCGCTCGTAGACGCGGCCGCGAAGAGCAGGTTGCCGAGCATGTCACCGACCCCGACCAGCGCCAGCAGCGGCACCTGCATCGGTGCGACGGCAAGTGACGGGCGACGGATCGCGACCGCCGCGAGAATGATGGAAGTCGACGTCATGCGGAAGATCAACGACGCCCACCAGAAGTCGGCGTTCCCCGCCGCGTGCATCGGAGGGAAATAACCGCCGAACCCGATTGCCGCCAGCAACGCCAGGCCGACGCCGGCCGCCACCTTGACGCCCCGGCCCGGCTCTCGTGACGCGAGGAAGACGCCGCCGAGGGCGCCGGCGATCCCGAGCCACTGCCAGAGCGACGGACGGTCGCCGGTCGCGATCCCGAAGACGACCGGCACCGCGGCGGAGATGCCTGCGATCGGCGCCACAATGCTCATTGCGCCGACGGCCATCCCTCGATAGAACGCGTACAGGCCGAGCGTGCCCGAGACCGCTGCCGGGATCGCGAAGAGCGCATCGAGGTCCGCAGGCCCTTTCCACCGGATCGCGACGATCAAGGCGATCGCGACGAGCCCCCCGAGCTGCACGTAGACGAGCGTGCGCAGCGCTCCGAGCGTTCGCCCCTTGAGCGCTCCGAAGAAGTCCGCGAAACCCCAGGTCAGGCTGGCGCCGAGCGCAAGCGCGATCGATCTCATCGCCCGACGCTACCTAGCTGCAAG